>JALOOL010000231.1 GCA_025454425.1 Hydrococcus sp. Prado102
TCGGGCTAAAATCGCCTTATCTCGATCTAAACAACAAAAAAAGACGGTTTTTTGAAGCCAATCGCCTTGCTTTAATCGACGAACTCCAAAAAGCCCGCCAAATTAGTCCAAAGGGAATTATCGGTGTCAATATTCTAGTTGCGACTAAAGATTATCCTGAATTAGCTCAAACTGCTGCCGCGCACGGAGCGAATCTAATTGTAACTGGGGCGGGTATACCCTTAAACTTGCCCGAATATACTAAAAACTATCCCGATGTTGCACTGGTTCCGATAGTAGCTAATCTAGAATCGGCTCAGATCGTTTGTGAAACTTGGCAACAACAGTATCGGCGTTTGCCAGATGCTTTCATTGTGGAAAATTGCAAAGCGATTGGCGGACACTTCGCCAGTCAGTGTGAAGAAAACAATGTTTCGACGATTGAGACGGCGATCGCGCAATTACAGGATTATCTAAAAAACATTAAAGCAAACATACCTGTAATTGTGACGGGGGGAATTTGGGATCGAACTGATATCGATCGCACTTTAGCACTTGGAGCAAACGGCGTACAAATCGGAACTCGTTTTATTACAACTAAAGAATGTGGTGGCGATCGACGCTATAAAGAATTTTATCTTCAAGCAGAATCGAAGAATCTGGTTACGCTTCCGAGTCCTGCTGGAAAACCCGTTCGAGCGATGGGAAATATATTTACACAGAAGGTGCTAGCAAATTCGCTAACCTTAGAAAAACGTTGTATTGCCAACTGCTTAGAATCCTGTCTGTGTCGAGATAAGGGTAAAACTTATTGTCTTCTTCAGGCGCTTTCTTTAGCCGCTCAAGGCGATGTCGAAGGGGGGTTAATCTTTTCGGGAGGTGCTATTAAACCTGTTGAAGAAATCCTTTCGGTTGCTGAGTTGATGGCAGTGCTGACTTAGCTTGTGAAATATACAAAATAAGTAAAATGTGGCGCGTGAAGCGCGGCGTTATGTTGCTCAATAAGGTTTAAAGATGTGGTTTGAAACATTGGTCGGTTTTCCTGAAGAGTCCTTACAGCAGGTTCGCGAGAATATCTCTGTTGACGGCGAGACGTTAAAATCTCATGTAAACGGTAAGGTACTCCTTTGCGGACAATTGGAAACCCCGACTTTAGCAGAACTGAGAGAGCAAGTATATTCTAGCGAACATAAGTTCGGGAAAATATCGGTACGCGAAGTAGTTGCCAACGTCCAGCATTTACACGCCAACGAATCGAATGCAGGATCGCTTTTTCAGGTAGCCTCCCAGTTCAATTTACTTGAGATGGTGTCTCCAAGTGTAACGCCAGAGGACGGTGTGGAAATTTATGAGAGAGATCGCACTCAAGGGCCAGCTTGCGCGATCGCGGCAGGTGCGGGAACGATTTATCGAAACTACTTCGCGATCGTCAACGGACAAATAGGTCAATCAGCAAACAATCAAATCGATTGCCTAGCGGATATCGGAGCAGCATTGGGAAATTCTGGGAATCGTCTTTGGACGATGAAAAATGGTTATGCTTTGGCATCGCATAACGGTTTAGTTAAAATCTCGAATCGACTGCGCGCAGCAAGCGATCGCGAACTAGATGAATTGCGACAGTTGCTACGAATTGGCATTCAGTGGAATACGCAAGTGACGCTTAATAACTGCAAGCATACAGTTACGCAAGCTTATTGTTCTGCCTTGCCAGTTGCTTATTCTCCTCATTCTTCAACTCTTTGGACGGAATTTGCACGACTCATTCTAGAGGCATCCTATGAGGCAACGATTTGCACTGCTATCTTGAATTCCATCAGCAATGGAAACAATAGAGTGTTTCTTACGCTCCTCGGCGGCGGAGCATTCGGTAACGAAACCGATTGGATCGTTGGAGCAATCCATCGCGCTTTGAACCTTTACCAACATTTCGATCTTGATGTTGCGATCGTAAGTTATAGATCGTCCAACCTATACGTCCAACAACTTGTCGAGCGATTCTAAAATAGGGGAAATTGCGATCGCAAGAATTATTTGTGTTAAATTAGTTAGCGCGATCGCCATTACCCGCAGCCAAGTCAGTCAAACGTTTGCGATCGCACAATGTAACTTTAGAACCGTCTACCATTATTACGCCTTCTCGACTCAGTTTGGAGAAAACCCGCGATAGGGTTTCGGGAATCGTGCCAAGCTTTGCTGCGAGTTGTCCTTTGGATAAATCGAGTTCTACCGTTTCAGCATTATTGAATTGTTCGCTCAAACTCAGCAAATAATTTGCCAGTCGTCCGGGAACTTCACGCAAGGCTAGATTATCGACCAGATGGGAAAATAGCCGTAAATGGCGAGCAAAACTTTTGAGTAGATTAATTGCTAGCTTCGGTTGATTCTCTAGCAATTGCAAAAAAGATTTGCGGGGAAAAAACAATAGTTCTGATTTTTCGATCGCGGCTGCTGAGGCTGGAAAACAGTCCCCATCAAAGGCGGGAACTTCTGCGAAATGGTCGCCACGGCTGAAGATGTGTAAAATTTGTTCTTTGCCATCTCCCGACACTTTAAATACTTTAATGCGACCGGATTTAACCACAAAGAACCCGATTCCTTCGTCTCCCTGATGAAAAATAACATCGCCTTTACCATAGGATTGCGCGATCGCGATCCGAGCAATTTCTGCCAATTGTTCGGCGGACAAGTCCTGAAACATCATCGTTTGGCTTAAAAAGCTCGTTAGTTCGGAAGGTTGCGGCGTGAGAGAAAGATTCATCGATATCAAATTGCGATCGCTCTATATCCAGCTTAATGCCAATAAAAAAAGAAGGCGACGCGTTGATTTAATCATGTAGGGGTGAATGCGAATTAATGTAGGGGACGGCGTTCAATGGGCGGCTATTTATTCCGCCCCCACGCAAGAGCGAATGGCAAGAAAGCCCCTACAGACGAGAAGGAAAATTAAATAAATCTAAAACTTGTTGTCTTGCCCTTATTTTTTGACTTAAGTCAAAGCGATCGCAAAGTCGTTTCCACTACTCTAAAAATAGATACTTCCCAGGAGACAGAAATTATGTTTTGCGAACAATGCGAACAAACTGCTAGCGGACAAGGATGCCATCAGTGGGGGGCTTGTGGCAAAAGTCCAGAGGTAAATGCAGTTCACGATTTATTAATCTATTGCTTGCGAGGACTTGCCCCAGTCGCGTTGCGTGCTAAGGAACTAGGGTTTTCCACTCATGAGATAGACCTGTTTGCCTGCGAAGCTATCTTTGCCACGATGACCAATGTTAACTTCGATGGAAAGCGCTTTACCGATTATATTCGTCGGGCGATCGCAGAACGCGAAAATCTCAAAGCCCAAATTGAATCGAAGTTAGGTTCTCCTCAAAACTGGTCAACTTTATCGTGTTACGAACCCGATTTTAATGAAAGTTTAGCCGTCCAAGGTCAAGATTGTTCGCTTGAATTCATCGGTCAATCGGGAACGAATGTCGATATTTTCTCGCTCAAACTGACGGTTGTTTATGGAATCAAAGGCGTTGCTTCCTATGCCTTCCACGCAGGAGAAATGGGACAGGAAGACGATCGTGTTTATCAAGGCATCTACGAAGCGCTAGCTGCCCTAGATTGCCAAGATCTTACACTAGATGACTGGGTGAACTTAGCACTCAAGGTAGGAGAAATCAACCTGCGAACGATGGAATTGTTGGATGCAGGACACACTGGCACCTACGGTCATCCCGTACCTACCCCAGTTCCCCTCAATGTTAAAGCAGGTAAAGCGATTCTCGTCTCTGGACACGATATTCCTCAACTAGAAGCAATTCTGAAACAAACGGCGGGTACTGGCATCACCGTCTACACTCATGGAGAATTGCTCCCCGCACATGGTTATCCGCGCCTCAAACAAACCTATCCCCATCTCTGGGGACATTATGGAACGGCGTGGCAAAATCAGACCAAAGATTTCGCTAAATTCCCAGGCGCGATCGTTATTACCACTAATTGCTTGATGCCTCCTCACGACAACTATCAAGATAAGCTGTTTAGTATCGGGCCAGTGGGCTATCCAGGATTAAATTACATTCCAGATGAAGCAGATGGAGTTCCTGATTTTACTCCTGCGATTCGTAAAGCATTAGAATTGCCAGGATTTACCGCAGATGAAACGCCTCGTCAGGTTACGACTGGTTTTGCACGAAATGCTGTCTTAGGAGTCGCAGATCGCGTCATTGCAGCAGTGAAAGCAGGTAAGATTCGCCACTTCTTCCTGGTTGGCGGTTGTGATGGTGCTAAACCCGATCGCAACTACTACACCGAACTAGTAGAAAAAGTGCCCGATGATTGTGTCGTTTTGACGCTTGCTTGCGGTAAATTCCGCTTCTTTGACAAAGAATTGGGCGACATTGAAGGTATCCCTCGCTTACTAGATGTAGGGCAATGTAACGATGCGTATTCGGCAATTCAAATCGCGATCGCTCTTGCTAATGCTTTTGAGGTAGACGTAAATGAATTACCTTTGTCGATGATTCTCTCCTGGTACGAACAGAAAGCGGTTGCTGTTTTGCTTACACTGCTTTATTTGGGAATTAGAGATATTCGCTTAGGACCTACACTACCAGCGTTCATCTCAGCCAATGTGTTGAAACTATTGTCGGAAAAATATAATCTCCAACCCATCACAACACCAGATGAAGATTTAGCGGCTTGTCTTGCATAATTGGTGACGAATACTTAATCTTTAGGGACGAATCGAAATTCGCCCCTTTTTATATTTTTTATTTATAAAAATGCTCGTACTTCATAATGGAAGATAGTAAATTTGACCTTCTAGTTCTCCATCATGGCTACACGATAAAAGAATTAAAATATCCTCAATGATTTTTCCAATAGCCGCATCCGTAGTAACTTCGATAACTCCTGGCATTGGTTTACTTTCTGCTATACGCTCGTAAGCATAGCGAGTAATTGTTGCTACATCATGAGTCAGCAATATTCGATCTTCTTGAGCGGCCCATTCTAGAACAGTTGGATCGTCTTCACCAGATAAGCCAACATCTTGAACGCGAACAATATCGATATCTGGTTGGCGACGTAATAACCCTCTGACAATGGTGTTATCAAAATTTTCATCAGCGAGAAATTTCATGCAGATTTCTCTGCCTGACGAGCAAGTAATCTATCTCGCAATCCCTGTGGATCGAATTTTGCCTCGTTCATTTTGCGAACTTCTTGAGCTTGTTTTTGTCGCTGCTGTAAATAGGCTTCTACTTCCTGTTGATGATTTAGGTAAAATGCAATAGTCGCGTAGACATCAGCTAGCCTCAGCGATGGATAGCGATAGACAATTTCCTCAGCCGTCGTTCCCTGCTTAAAGACAGTAACAACAGTATCTAAGGTTACGCGAGTTTTACCTACTTGCACTACACCATCAGCATTTGTCTCTAGAGGAGCAGGTTCAGCAGCAATTACTAAAGTCATACTAACCTCAGCTTTAACGATCTCTATGGTATCAAACCCGCGATCGCTATAATTTTTATCTAAAAACTACAATAAAATGCGATCGCGAAACCCAACTTATCGATCTAATCGCCGATTAAACTAAAGTTTTAAAATTTTCTTGCAGTTTTGGATCGAGTATATCAGATTGTTTAGCCATGTTTAAATTCATGGTAATGTTAGCAATTTCTACCAAAGATTCATCAATTGGATACTCTTTATATTCGACTAACCAAGCAAGAAGCTCGGCTAAATGCCAGATAGATTGCGCTCCACCATAAACAGCAGACGGACAGTGTGAATTATCCTTTGAGATTAACTTTTGGATATTTTGTCGGGTGCATTCCAAAAGATTTGCAACATCCGTTACACCAACTAAATCGGGCGAGGCTTCAACAAGACTAGCTTTTGGAATAGCTTTTTTTACATCTTTTAATGCACTGACAATTGCCTCATACGCTGATGAAGATTCGCGTATGAAATTAAGCCCTATGTAACCTTTTTTACCCGTTCCAATGAGGGCATCATCACAACCAGATTCATACAACTTTTCAATGTAAATATCGGGATCGATATTGCAATCTTGAAGCTTAAATTTTAAAGTGAATTCATATTCTTTCATTTTTAAGTTCCTTTGTTGTAATAGCTAACTATTTTGGTAAATGCAGTTATCTACTACTCGACGTATCTGTTTTGCATGATTGGTAGGGTTTTTGGGCGTACTCCAGATACTGGTTTTACAAAACTCTCCACACCTACACTCAGAATCGTTATAAGGGCAATAAATTTTTCCCCAAGCATGAGAACCACCTTCTTGTATTCGCCAGCCTTTCTGCTCGGCATATTCTAATGCGGCTCGTATTTCTTTGTTTGGGTGTTTTTTTGTCATTTATATGTCAATATTAATATTTAAATCATTGGTTGTCAAGTGACAACCAATGTAGCATTGTATTGTTTCAAATCGATCGTTCCTTAGATCGAGGCAAAAGTTTAACTATATACAGAAAAAATACTCGTACCCTTTCTCTAAAATACTTGCTCCTCATCCCAAAATTATTTTGAAATCCTTATCGAACTTAAGTTAGAAGCTTTGAGTACATTTAGATCGAATTAACTGTTTCTTCAATAGAGTCTGTGCTTGAGAACGTCTGATATAAACAAGTAATATCGAATTATCTTTAACCATGACAGAACAACGCGAAGACCTCTATATGCAGGTCATCAATCAATTGCTTGAATGCCCGAACGGACAAGAACCTGAAGTATTAGATAATAACTTAGAATTAGTTGATGCTGGTTTAGTCCAAACGATGACTAAAGTAGCAGCATATTTCGCCCATCACGATAACCCCGATGGCGCTAAGTTTTTAGTCCATGTTGCTCGCGAATTAGCTATACAGTTAGGGTTATATCCAGAACAATTGACCCAACAGCAAGAAGCATAGATTTATCGTTTATAGTTTAGCGATCGGTACTGTTATTGAAAACGAATCATTTTAGTACTCTCAACTTCTGTGTTTAAATTGCCTCAAGTTCTTAGCGAAACTCAAGGATAAAGATTGTCATGATTAACATAACTGAAGCAGAAGAATTAGCGATCGAATTCATAGTATCAGATTTAGAAATTCCAGAAGATGACCAAGACTGGTTTAGCGTGATTAAGTCGCGCCTAGTTCAAGATAGCTACAATTGGTATATTGTCGAACTTGGCGTGGCAGGATTGCCGGATAAATGGATAGTTCAAGTTTACGACCACGGCGAATGCGACCCCAGTTACACATTCTTTTCGCCTTTAGATATATCTGCAACAGAAGACGATTTAGCCGAATATCCAGAGAGTATTGCTAACGCGATCGCAACGGAACGTCAAAATCAATTGGTCGTTGCGACTAAATAACACAGTTTCTAGTTACAAAGATCGAGGTTATCAATTCCTCTAACTTAACTCCCCTTAATTCTGTTTAAACCAATTACAAACCATTAACCCAGTCGGTTTAAACCGACTTTTGATGTTAGCCAAGGAATTAATTCCTTGGCGGACTAAGTGAGCATGAAACAATCCTGGAGAACAAAAGGGGAATCGAGTTTTTACAAAAATAATCGATCGCTTTGAGATTTAAAGTAAGGAGAACACACAAGCAATGGAACAGACAATTTCTAATGAAGTCGCTTTGCGAATCGCTTTAGCTTCTAGAGTATTACCTGGAGTAACTATCGGCGATACAATCGATGCTTTACAAAATTATCTCGGCGATCGCATCGATGAAGAAGCATTAAAGAAAATTACCGTCACCAACTTAAAAACTGCCTTCGGACAAACCTACGACCTCGATGGCGAAGAAGATGGAGAAGATGCAGGAAGCAGCGATATTGCCGCCTACAAAGAAGCAGTAAGAATTTTATGGGGTGAAACCGAAGGCGAAGCTTTACCACCCATAGAACCCTACACTGAAGGCGATATGCCAGGTTCGGTCAGAGTTGCTGTTGCTTCTAACTCTCACGAACAGTTGGACGGACATTTCGGTTCTTGTTTGCGCTATCTGATTTATCAGTTGTCAGCAACTGAGATGAGACTAATTGATATCAGATCGGCAATTGAGGCCGATCGCGCGGAAGATAAAAATGCTTACCGAGTTAACTTAATTAGAGATTGTCAAATTGTGTTTATTGTCTCGGTAGGCGGGCCAGCAGCGGCAAAAGTCGTGCAAGCTAATATCTATCCCATGAAGAAAACCGAAGGCGGCGCAGCAAGAGAAAGATTAGCAGAATTGCAACACGCGATCGTTACCTCACCGCCACCTTGGTTGGCAAAGATTTTAGGTGTAGACGAAAAACATCGAGTTAAGAATTATAAGGCAGATTGTTAGTTCAAAGTTCCCTTCGGGTTCGGGAGTTGGGACTCGACGGGAACCGCCAAGACTCCCACTCCCTCACAAAGTTCAAAGTTCAAAAAATGGGAATACGAGGAGGAGGATATCTAAGTCTTTTCTCATTCCCTACTCCCTATTCCCTACTCCCTATTCCCTACTCCCTAAAAACAATGGAAATTCTAGCTTCAGAAGTACTGGGTACTAATAAGTTCGACCAGTGTGTTATTAATATTGCCTTGATTAATATCTGCGATCGCGAAAGCGATCTCGGTCAAGAAATGATGTCGCTGTACCACGACTGGAAAGCAGAAACCGACGAAGCAGTTAAAAATCCTTGGTTGGACTTGCATCAATTTACGATTTACGTTCCCCATCCCGACCAACAGTATGAAGGGTTAACACTGGGAGAGGGTTTGACTAAAGGATATAACATCGAAGTTAAACCAGTCAGAGATCGCAGTAAAGTACCTTATAAAATCCCAGAAGGCGGACATTTTATCGTCGTCCTCAAACAAAGAAGACCCGATTCTGAGTTTGAAATAGCTGCAACGGGGATATTCGTGCGTCCATTGGCCGCGATCGCACTCGATATTATCCTAGATCCAGACAAAGGAGAATATCAGTCTTTGATTATCAAGCATCCAATTGTCAGAGAGTATCCCGAAGGTTGGGAAGATAAACTAATAGCTTTTCTAAAAGGTGAGATAACTAGCTATGACCTCCCCAATGTTGTTGGTTATGTCGATCGCGCTTTCAATAGCGATTACAGATCGCCTTCGTGGAATGAGATGTATTTAGCAGCTACAGGTTTTGCAGGGTTTTAATGATGAATAAAACATTGAGTCTAACAACGGTTCAATGGTTGTGCGATCGCGGTTACAAATCAGAAAATTTAGATTTTCGCGGCGATAATGGCGATACGGCTTTAATGAAAGCAACCAGAGAAAATCGAGATGAAATTGTTAAAGAATTAATTGAATTGGGTGCAGATCTTAACGTCAGAAATAATGACGGCAATAATGCTTTGTGGTTTGCTTGTTTTGCCAACAATTTTTCTTTAATCGACCTAACCATCGCATCTGGAATCGACATTAACAATCAAAATGATAACGGTTCGACAGCTTTAATGTATGCAGCTTCAGCCGGAAAAACAGAAGTTGTTCGATTACTTTTAAAGGCAGGGGCGAATACTGAATTAGCCAATCTAGATGATTTCAAAGCGATTGATTTTGCCAGCAATGTAGAAATTTTAAAAGTGCTTAAATATGCTACTCACTAAAGCTGCGGGTAAAGAATATCACGATCGCACCAAGCATTCTTATCTATCGGTGCAGATCGATCCTAATTATGTCGATCCTTCTACTCAACCCTCTCCGTTGAAATCTTATCCTAAATTTTATCGTAGATTTCCTTTAGAACCCGATAATTCTATTCATTCTTTTATTCGGTTAACTCATGCAATTACTTTCAATAAAATCTATAAAAATGATGTTTATCAGCTAAGAGTAAACCCTTCGGCTGGTGCATTATATCCTACAGAAATTTACATACAAGTTCGAGGTATTAAAGGATTAATCGATGGAATCTATCATCTAGAAGTTGCCACCAATTCTCTCGTACTTATCTATGAATTAATCGATGATGGAATAGATAGTTATCTTTTTCGCGATCGCCTGGTAAAAGGATTTATCTTTTTAGTTAGCTGCGCATCATTTAGGCGCAATTGAAGCTTCTGCTTATCTACACGATCGCGATTTAGAAATTATCTTTGATTTTGATAAACTCGCTCTCAATCGAGATTTAGGTTTTGAAAATAAAGAGTTTGTAACTGCTTGTGCTATTTCTGGAGAAATCAAAGAAAAAGTAGTGCGAAAGTTGCGCGATCCTATTCCTTTTGTTTGCGGAACTGATTATTTTGAGCCAAACTTTTTTATTGAAGAAGGCTATAAAAATACAGCTTTAGCAACTAGCGATCGCCAAGAAATTAAAATCCCTCAATTTCAATTTAATAAAGAAAGATGGTTGGAAAGTATTTTAAATCGTCGCTCGGTTAGAAAATTCGGAAAAAAGGCTATTTGTCAACTAGATTTCTTAAAAATATTACAAATCTTGAAAGAGCCAATAGCAAATAAAAGCGATGAAGATATTGAAATTTATTTAGTAGTTAATCGAGTAGAAGAAATAGAAAAAGGTTTATATAAAAACGAGCAATTAATTAGAGCGGGAGATTATAGCGAGCGAGCAGGTTATTTATGTATCAATCAAGCGATCGCAAGAGATAGTGCCGTTACCTTATTCTTCGTTTCAAACTATCAAAACTATCAAACCGCCGTTCAACTAGCAGGATTGATCGGACAAAGACTTTATTTAGTTAGCGAATACTTAGGACTTAATTGTAGTGGCATTGGAGCTTACTACGATGATGAAACTCAAGAATTTTTAGGAACCGAAAAAGATGTTATTTATGCTATGGCAATTGGTATTTAGGACAGATAGATATGAGCAAGCAATTTTCGCGATCGCCAGACGATCTCCCCCCCTCTCAACCAACACAAATAGACGGCTTCTTGCGCCGACAATTAGAAGTATCGATTGGCAAGAATTTTTATGATGCTTGTAGTAATAAAGTAAAGATATTGCTTGCTAATTGTGAATGGTATTTTACAACGAATACTAGCGCAATGACATTAGTAATTAACTGTCCCGACTTGACTACAAGTTGGAGTGTGTTAAATGAAATTGTCGCGATCGCAACTACGCTAGAAAGCTTTGCCAAAAGTGCCAAAATCCGCATTTCTCCCCCAGTTAGTAAAGGAGAACCCTTTGAAATTCGAGTAGACGAACTAGATATTTACAAAGAATAAAGAGAGACAAAATAGACAAAGAAGAAAGTCAGCACAAATCTTTTCTTATTCCCTTTTTTGAACTTTGAACTTTGAACTTTGAACTTGACCTATGAATATCAAATCAATTGAAAGAGAAGACATCCCCGGAACTAGTGAAATACTTACCACAGTGACAATTGAAGGAGTAACTAGTCAATGTATATTTGCGAGACTGATAATTGCAGCGATGGGAAAACCAGGAATCGATAACGATCTCGAATTTATAGGATCGGGCGATCGCTGGTTAATTTCCTGGACTCACCCACAATTAACTTTAGCAGAAACGAGAGAGTTGCTAACTAAAACCCTTGCACCAGCATAGTAGTTAAAACAAGGGAGAAATGACTGCGTATTAGACTTGACGAAGCAATGGTAAAAAGCAAAAACCAATGAAAACCTACAAAGTAACGCTGATTAACAACAGTAGAGGCTTCCAACAAACTATTGACGTACCAGAAACAGAAGCGATCCTCATGGAAGCGGCTGAATCTGGTATCAAAATTCCTTTTGAGTGTGTTATGGGTGCTTGCGCCGCCTGTCAAGGTAAAATCGTTTCTGGAACGGTCGATCAGTCCGAACAAATCTTTTTAAGCGACAGGCAAATTGAGGAAGGTTATGTATTGACTTGCACGGCTAAACCTACCTCCGACTGCACGCTTGAGATAGAATTGGACGATTATATTTAATTTTTTGTAAATTGCTCTAAACGCGCAATCGATAGCCGATGCCTCTGACGGTTTCGATCGCATTGCTGCCTAGCTTTCTGCGTAAATGTCCTACATAAACATCCACAATATTCGATCCTGGATCGTAATCATACCCCCATACCCGCGTTAACAACTGCTCTCGACTCAAAACTTGCATGGGATGGCGCAGAAACACTTCTGCCATCTGAAATTCCTTAACCGACATTTCCACCAATTGATTTTCCACCCAAACTTGACGAGTCAGCAAGTCGAGAACGACATTTCCGAGTTGCAGCGTCGTTGCTTTAGCCGTCCGAGTTTTAGCGGTCGTGCGATCGCGCAACTGAACGCGCACCCTAGCCAGCAGTTCCTCAAAATCAAAGGGTTTGGTAACGTAATCGTTTGCGCCGCCATTAAGCGCAGTTACCGTATCTTCCACCTCGTCGAAAGCTGTTAGGATTAAAATCGGCAGCCTTTCTCCCCGTCCGCGTACTTCCTCTAAGACTTGAAAGCCATCTTTACCCGGCAATCCGATATCGAGAATCAGCAAGTCAAAATCATTACTACAAGCCATCGCTGCCGCTTCGTTACCATTCTTAGCATGAGTTGTAGTAAATCCATTCGCTCGCAGTCCCTTTTCTAGAAACGCTGCAATACGAACTTCATCTTCTGCAATCAAAATTCGATTCATCTGGTTTCCTCCTGATAAGGCGATTGGCGAATACAGGCACGTTGCTTAAAAAACTGGTCTTTGGCGAGTAAAGAGCGATCGTTTTACTGTGTCGTTCTTTTGGGAATGATAATACTGAATCGTGCTGCGGAATTCAAGCATTTTAACGTGTAGTACGAAGTTTAATTGAGTAGGATGGGCTTGATGAAGACTAAACACCTAATCTTAATTACCGTACTTGCGTTGGTTTCAGCACAAGCTTATTTGCTCGGTTTTCCTTCCTACAATTTCATTCCCTCTTGGCAAACTAGTGCTGAATTTGTCTCTAAACTCGTCTGGGGAATCAACGTCGGATTAGCGGCTTTCCTAGCCTATCTGGGTTTTAAATGGGTAAAACAGCTAACCAAACCAAGACAAAACGTTCTTGTCGTCTTGACTACCTTGCTGTTTATTTTTAGTTTTGGATTTTGGTCTTACATCCAATTTCTTTTTAGCTTGTCAGCGGATGGCTTGTTTTGCAGTTATGGTTCCGTACAACAAAAAATTAACCTTCCTACTTACGGCAGAACAATTTATGTTTTCAATGGTTCCTGTTTAATCGATACGGTTGGATTTGTTACCGTTCGAGAGAGTAAATTGCCACTGATGAAAGAAATTGCTCGAACAACATCAGAAAAATCTTTTAGTCAGTCTGATTTAAAACAAAACGGCGATATTTTGGAAATTCAAAATACAGAAAAAGGAACAGTTTATTACAATCTCAAAACAAAAAAGCGATGGATACAAGACGAATAAATGAATTTTTCTAGCTTATTTCTCCAAATTCTATCTTTGGGGATTGCTTCATCCGGTTTCCTCCTGGTAAGGAGATTGGCGAATAAGGGCAACTCCTTGCTCGTAAAACTGGTATCTGGCAAGATTGGGTCGATCGCTTTCGAGTGATGTTCTTCTGGGAATGACAACGCTGAAAGTCGATCCCTCTCCCAGACGGCTGAACATTTCTACATGACCGCCGTGTGCTTTAACCAGCGCTTGGACGATCGATAATCCCAATCCCGACCCTTCCGAACGACGTTCGCTATTTCTGCCGCGAGCAAAGCGATCGAAAATACGCTCTTGGTCTTGTATGGCAATGCCTTCGCCACTGTCTCGCACCCAAAAGCGAACGCGATCGCCTTCCACCGCCGAACCAATAGCAATAACGTCCCTTGCTTGCGTGTATTGAGTCGCATTTTGAGCTAAATTGAGAATAACTTGGGTAATCCGTTGGCGATCGAGGAGAATAAAACCTTCTCCAACCGCTTCTAGTTGCCAGGTGCGATCGCCCAATCCTCTAGCTTTCGCAAAAACTTCCTCAGTCAAGGCTCTCAAATCTACCGTTTCTAATCTCAAGAAATTCGGTCGTTCGGCTTTCATCAACAATAGCAAGTCATTGACAAAGCGACTCATCCGTTTTAATTCGTCTTTAACTAAAGCGACCGTTTCTTGACGTTCTATTGGGTCGTCTCCCATCAAATCTAAATGACCGCGAATGATAGTAATGGGGGTGCGTAGCTCGTGGCTTGCATCTCTGATAAAATCTTGTTGGCTGAGGAAGGCAGCTTGCAGGCGATCGAGCATTTGATTGAAAGTCAGTGACATCTGGGCAATTTCATCGCTTCCTCGCACTGACAAACGTTGCGTCAAATCGGTTTCTGTAATCGATCGCGCTGTTTTGGTCAGCATCCGTAGGGGTTCTAATATCTTTCCTGCCGCTATCCATGCAATGACTGAAAATAAGAAGATTCCTGCTAGCGAGACAGCGATGGTAATCGTTAGTGTTTTTTCTGCCATTCGATATCTGATCGTGGCATCGTAAATCCCTAAAACAATCCCTTGGTTTTGCCCGCCAACAGCGAGGGGACGAGCGACTCTGATTAAATATCCTTCTCGTATAAACGAGCCATTTGGTTGAGTGGAAGTTGCCCATTGCTCGATTTGATTGGGATTATTTTGGAGAAGGGGGGGCAACGAAGTCCGATTCTGTCGATATAATTGTCCATCCAACACCAAAAACAAATACTCGTTTGGATCTCGAACTTGGCTGGCAATAAATTGCTCTAAAAGTTTGGTTAAAGATTGGGGCGATGGATTTGAGGAAAAATTTTGTTGTTCGACTAAGCTTTGAAAGGCTATTATGTCTCGATTGAGGCGAGATTCTGCTAGTTGTTCTTCTTGGGCGCAGAAAATTTTATAAGTTGCCCATATCGAACCGAGAGTAATGCAGGTCGCCAACACAAAATACCAAACCAGAATGCGAATGCGAACGTCAGCAAAAAGATTCCTCCGTCCTTGCAGTTGTCTGGGCGAGTTATTTCTTCTCGAAAAGAGTCTAAATCGCATATTGCTCAAACAGCTTATAAAAATAGTAATCTAAAACGACTTTCGCGATCGGCATAAAATTTTGCTTTTTGGTTTTTGGGCTGATTGTTTTTCGTGCCGTCAACAGTCAGCCTTATATCCTCTAAATCTATCCTTTTAAACCCATCAAGAAAGTATCGACGATGTTCAAATATCTTTCATCTTCGAGAACTTCTGGAGACAATCGACCCGCTTCAATAGCTGCTTTCACTAACGATTCTGCGTTGACTCGACCAGTCACAGAAATCCCCTGGTCGCGAAATGCGCCTCGGTAAGCCAGAGTAACAAGAGTATTAGGAGATAGTCGGGTTGTAGCGCTCCTTGTAGCTGTTTCTTGAGTAATAGCAGTTTTTTGCTCGATTTGGGTTTGGGCGTTAGCACTAGGGGCAATTAGACCAGATAGCATCAGAACAGATAGACCAGCAACTAAAATGCGTTTCATAATTCAATCTCCTTGGTAGTAATTTGTTTTGAGTTGGCTTTGTTTGCCTTACATCATTACTTTCGGAGATTGGCGTGAAGTGTTAATGAATGGTTTATGAAAGAATATTCATTTAAACAAACGGTAAATTTGAAAAAATGGATTTATGACAGTTTTGACGGAAACCCTCGAACAACTTGAATATTGGCTGTGGCAGAATTATCCAGATTTGGCTACATCATTAAATCCAGGGCTAACCTTTGAAGAAATTGAGAATTTAGTACAAGATTTACCCGTCCAAATCACTACAGAAATCCGAGAATTTTATCAATGGGCTAATGGTTGCGGTCTTTTTGCAACACCATTTTTTCATGAACCCCTTGGCATAATGCCTTTAGAAAAAGCTATTCAATATAGCTACGATGAATCCGAGAAAGTATCAGAGATAGTGATGCAACTAGTTGAGCTTCCAATTCCAAACTTAGTTATGTTTTGGGAGTTTGAGAGGTGGATTCATTTTGCAGTTTGTGATGGAAATGAATCATCTCCAATTCTTGTAGTAACTGACGATTACTATACTAGATTGGCATATTCAAGCTTAACTAGTATGGCTCTCACAACTCTTGAATGCTATGAAAAAGAAATTTTTAAGATAGAAAAGGGTTGGAAAACACCCAGAATATTTGACGGGTCTTTAGCTCTAGTCGAAGAATTTAACTCTATTCGCAAACGGAATAATGCAGCCTTCAACTCAAACTCTATTCGAGAACTATATAACATTAAAATTGAGTAGATACGAACTAACGTAGAAGCGATCGCGACAAAGCCTACTTCGGAGGATGAACGATGGACAC
>JALOOL010000232.1 GCA_025454425.1 Hydrococcus sp. Prado102
CTTCCTTCATTCATTACTTCGTCTCCTTCTCTTGCTATCTTCCTTCTCGCCTTAAAACGTTTTTGTTTAGTTTCTCCTTTCCTGACTATTTCGTATTTTTCAAGTATTTGAAAAATAATTTCTTCGTGTTCAAGTCTCTTAACTTTACAGCGTTCTTGTGTTAATTTTAGTTAATTAAAATCGAAAAATGAGATAATATTTTGCTAGTTAAATTTAAATTTAGATGTCTATTTTATAAGAAATTCGCGCTGCTGTTGACCGTTTGAATAAAGAATTAGAAGAAACTGAGCGGGAAGCTACAGAGGGACTGAACCTAGTCCGACCAATTCTATCTAGTTTTCCAGACAATACTATACTGACTCAGTTTTTTGCTTCTCTCAATAACGTCCTACTTTTTGTAGAAATTTCTAAAAGGCGGATTCAGATAACCGTTAACCGCATCTCAAGAACTGAAGCTATTGCCGAAGAGATAGAAGAGGCAGGAGAAGATTTAGGAATAGAGTTAGGTCGGGTTCTAGAAGCTAAAATGAGTGTCAAACGAATTATCGCTCGCTTGCGGGAATTACAATGAAACAACTACCGGATGAAAAAACTCTACTCGAACTTCTTGAAATGGCAACCGATGCCGAACAGAAGGCGAAAGCTCTGTGCGATTTGACAGCAGAAATAGATGAAAAGTGGCGCATTCGTCTAGAGTCAAAGTGCAAAGTCGCTGCTCAACACAAAAGTGACAGTAAATAAAATTTACGAATTCTAACGCTGAAGCTCAATTGACTACTTCTTGTAACGAATATGTATGAGCAAACCCAGACGAGCTAGACAGGAGATGACCGATGCCGAACTCGATGAGTTATTGGTAAACTCTGGATGGGCTGACTTATCTCCTCAAGTCGTAACCGTCGAAATAGTGAAAGATGGTTTAAAGCCACTAACCCAAGCAGAGAAACGCCTGAAGCAAGAACTAGAAGAGAAAGTCGAGCAAGCGTTTAACCTGGCAGGACTAGCTCTAAAAACGTTGCGGGATAAACGATTATATCGAGAGAGCCATAACACTTTTGAGTCCTATTGCAGAGATCGTTTTGGGCATAGTCGTCAAAAGGCGAACTTTTTAATTGTGGCAGCAGACATTTTTCAGCATTTGACAACCAATGGTTGTCAAATCTTGCCCGCCAACGAACGTCAAATCCGTCCGTTAAGCCTCATACAACCCGCTCAACAGGTTGAAGCTTGGACAACTGCCGTAGAAGAGGCAGGCAAAAGAGTTCCTTCTGGTCGTCTGGTCAAAAGCATTGTTAACCAAATTCGAGAGCGAAACCCAGTTCATAATCCTTACCAAGTTGGCGAAATTTGTGAAATTTGGGTCAAGGAAAACCCAGAACTTCAAGGGAAACACAAGTGTTGGTGCATCATTCGCTCAGTTGGCGACCGAAACTGTACTGTTGCTTGTTGGGATGGGAAAATCGATGTAAAAATAGAAAACCTTAAATCAATAGAGTATACAAAAGCACAGCAAAAAGTACTCTTTGAACTAGAGAAACGTCTCTCAATGTTTGATGGTGAAAAATTTTGGCAAGCTACCGCGTCCTTGTTTGACTCCCCTAGAAGAAAAGCTTTTAAGTTTGCTGGAGCAAGAATATCAAACTTCAATAGCTCATCATCTTCAGGAAAAGAAACCAAAAGAGCGATAAAAAAAAGTTGTGTATTTTTTTATCGGTTACGGTTTCTATAATAGCGAAATTAATTTATCCTAGTTGTGTAGAATTTATAAGGAAAACAAAATTGACAAGATGACGCTTTCGATAAAATTTAAACAGTATCCGTTTGTCTTTGATTTCCGTTGTATATTAGAGTCTATAGCTTTACCCAAAGCACAATTACATGAGCCTAATGAGAAAAGAAAGCCTAAAAAACGAGAACGCCGTCCCCAATGGCTACCAACCTCGGACGACGCTTCTCCCTGGCTTCTCTCGTCAGTTCTCAACCCCTGTTAATCAGTTAATCAATGGAGGGATCGAACTTAGAAGAGAAAGATATGAAGTTTTTTAACCGACGAGCATTATCACAGTTGCCTAACTGTGACTGATTTGATTTTATCAATCAATGCTCAGTAGTGGCAAGAAAAACTAGGAAAATTTTTAAGCAACCGAAAAAATTTTCCTACTCAGACGATAGAAAGTTGTCTGGTTCATAAATTTCTTTGTTGGCGAGATCGCTTCATTGGTTCTACCGCACAAGATGGAGAACCAAGATGAAATACGTACAAGCAGCAACATCTACCTCATTTAAACCAAAAACGGTTAACTCAACTTTCAGCAAGCTTCTACGGCTCTTCCAGTTCCAGCAGGACGCACTAACGAAAAATTTTAAGTTGTGTTGGGGCAACGCTTTTTGTTTCCTTGCTCGCGCCTCGTTTGCCCTCAAGCGAGAGAACAGGAAAATAAGCAAAAACAAGTGTGACTATTGAGAACACTTCTTTTGGTCGCGCTTTGCCATAGGTGCATCCGCTATTCGATTTAGTTTAAATAGGAAAGCTGGTTGATTCCTTTGTGGCGTTAAGCAAAAAGCTTGTAATTTGCTTGGTTTCCCCTGGATTTGAGTACCACCTCAACTCCGACCACTTTGGAGGCACAACCTAGCCTCTAAATAAATTTCCACTTTTATTATTACTTAGCTTTTTGCCAAATGCGTCACAAAAAGAATCGCCAGAAGTAAAACATTACTCCTGGAGAATTCTGATGAACATTTCAACCGATCGTAACCAAACCCTGCATCAACTTGTTGACGAACTCCGTCGCCTCGAAGCTACTCATCTCGACCTTTCCCTAGTTCCCCTAAACGGCAACAAACAGCCTTTGGGAGACGGTTGGCAAAATCGCGCTTTCTCGGCAACTCAACTTATTGAAGCTATTCAGACCGGAGGCGTAAAAGTTCCCCTTTCTAAAGAAATCAAAAAAATCCAACTCCAAGGCTTCGGTCTTCTCACTGGCCGCCCCATCACTGTCGATGGGGTTATTTACTATCTCATGGCAATCGACCAAGATGGGGCAAGTGCCGCTGGAAAAATTCTCGAACTTTCCGGTAACGAACCATTGCCTAAAACCGTCGCCTTTACCTCTGGGCGCGTTGGTCGCTGCCAATATTTGTTTTTAGTCCCAGAAGAATATAAAAATGCCATTAGAACTAAGAAAGTTAAAACAGGCATTCAAGGCGACGACGGCTCATCCGAACAGTTAGAATTTCGTTGGACAAACTTGCAATCCGTTTTACCCCCGTCCGTCCATCCTACTACGGGTCAGTATCGCTGGGTTACTGGCTGCGCCATCGACGAAATTGAAATCGCGATCGCGCCTAACTGGGTCATCGAACAAATGCTAATCGATCCAACTCCCCAAGTTCCTTCTTTACTGGAACCCTTGTCCTCTCGACCATCTTTACACAACCGTTTTGACAAACAATGGACGGACATTGATTATGCTATTTCTTATCTCAACGCTTTATCTTCCTACCGCGCCGATGACTACGACGACTGGCTAACCGTCGGCATGGCACTTCACTCTGTTGATGATTCCTTGCTAGCCGAATGGGATAAATGGTCAAGTCAATCAACTAAATACAAGCCCGGTGATTGCGAAAAAAAATGGAAGAGCTTTAGTAGCAACGGTGGAGTTAGCCTCGGCACACTCGGACACATGGCAAAACAAGAAGGCTGGCGATCGCCATTTTCCCAAAAGATGCAGGTCGCGATCTCCGAAGATGCTACTTCGCAAAATGCCGATAAAATTCCTAATAACGGCAACCATCGCAATAACAATAACGGCAATGGCAAATCTTGCCCCTCACCCGAACGCTTCACACAAACGTGTATGCGCGAACGGATCGCAGAACTTCTCAACCAGCATCTTAGCCCTTCCGCCCAATCCGAAGCCTTCAACCTACTATCCCTGACGACAGGCTGGAATATCCGAGAAATCCGCGCCCTAGCTGCCGAACTCGAAGCAGATTTAGATTTAGAAGATAGCCGCAGCGAACGCCATACCCAGTTACTCGAACTCGAAACCCACAAACAGCGCACTCTCAACCTTTCTCAATTTCTCCCCGCGACCTATGCCGATCCCATAATCAAAATGGCGAGGTGGATAGAAGCACCTACGGCTGCTCTACTGACGGGATTGCTGCCCACTTTTGCTTCCTGCCTTCATCCTGCTACCCGCGTTATCGTTAAGGAATCCATTGGCTTTGTCGAAGCTCCCATTATCTACGCAGGCATCGTTACTGAAAGCGGGCAGCGCAAATCTCCCCTCATGAACGCCATTTTAGATCCCCTTCAAGAACTCCAACTAGAAGAAGAAGAACGATATCGGCGAGACAAGGCAGAGTATGACACGGAATATCAACAGTGGCAAGCTTCTAAAGAAATGATGCCCCAAGACGAATGGAAAGCCATAGAACCCTTACCTCCTACTCCCCTACGAGAATTTTATGTAGACAAAGCCACGATAGAAGCGATCGACTCAATCAAGCACAACCAACCGGATACTAGCTTGCTGTGGAAAAAAGACGAACTTAGCGGTCTTTTGAATGGCTATAACGCTTATAAAGGAGGCAGAGGAGAAGACAAAGAATCCGTCTTGACGGGTTGGAACGGTCGCGGGGTCAAGAAAAACCTCAAAAGCGGAGAGCGCATTTCTCTCAAACAAGATGCAATGAGCATTTTTGGTGCAATTCAAGACGCGACCCTGCAAAAGAAAATGGGAAATTTTGACGACGAACAGGGGGAATGGGGACGCTTTCTCTGGTGTCTTATCCCGCTCAACCCCTTACGCTTGCCCGACAGCGATACCAGCTTCCAACTGGCATTCCTCAAATCTCTTTACCAAAGAGCGCGGCAACTCAAATCCCAAAACTACCGCTTTGCTTTCGATGCTCAAATTCTTTACGATAATTATCACTGGCAGCTAGAAAAACGCCGCGTCGCTCATCATCAGCGAGGAATGCGAGCCGCGATCGCCAAAATGGAAGGCTATACGGCCCGACTTGCCCTTGTTTTGCATCTAATTTGGGAACTCGAAGCGGGAAAACAAGAACCAAACTCGTACATTCCCAGAGAACGGGTAGAAGCCGCTATGAACCTGAGCGAATTTTTCTTGAGCCAAGTAGCCCTGATTCACTCAGAAGGGGCAGCCGCGCTAGGAGAAGGGGGACTCACGCCACGGCTGAGTGCTATTTTAAACAAACTGCGCCAATTTGGAGAACTAACTGCCCGCAAACTCCAAGCAGCTGTTAGCTGGCTGCGGAAAGAAAAGCCAGTTAACATTCGTCGAGATTTAATTGAATTAGCTCAATTGGGATACGGCAAATTAGTAGGGGCAGGCAACCGACTCAAATTAATTTTGACGAAGTGCAAGCAGGCTCCGCCGTCTCACGGCGGAGTATCTTGCACTGCTGATGCTGCTGATGAAACTGCCGATCGCGCTGCTGATGAGTCCGTAAGGTCGCAACCCTTTGATTTAAGAACCGTTGAGCCAATTCATACTCAAACTGCTGATAGTGCTGATAATCTTACTTCCGTTACTGACGAACCTTCTCTATCCCGCGATTCCTATCAAATCCATCAGCCGATCGACAGTTTGCCCTCAAACTCTGTTTCTTCAAACACTTTAGCTGCTGATGAGCGATCGACAGTTGCCTCAACAGAATCAACAGAATCCGACGAAAATGTTAGCTGGCTAATTCAATTATTAGTAGACTTAGAATATACCCCAGCCCCCCACCCACGATTTTCTTCTAACAAGCTGTTAATTGCCCTGATCGACGAAGCCGAACAAAAAGCTTCGTTTTGCTACGAACGATTAACTCAAACCTGTCCCAATTATTGGGAACGTCTAGGACTCGCTCTTGAGGCTGTTACTGACAGCCTGCCTACCTCAGAAACAGAAACCGTTCAACAACCCACACTTGCCCAACTGCAAGTTTTGTTGTTAGCTTGTCGAACCTTAACTGCTCTAGAACAACTCAAACAAACCCACGCGCCCGATCTTCTCGAACAAGCTTACCAATCCCTTTCCTTCGATAGACAACTTCAAATTGACGGCATTGCCGCTCTTGCCGTCTCTCACCCCGTCTTTAAATATACTGGCAGTTCTCAAACTGCTGGCGACTCGATCGTTCAATCGGGAATGCTCGTCTACCTCGACCCTCACGCCCGACAAACCGACGATACTGTTTGGGCTTGGGCGCTCGATTGTAACCAGCCAGAACAGCGAGAACCCGTCGCTTTGATGAAGAATTGTTTAATTCCCGTTCCTAAACCCTCAACGCGATCGTAATCTGTTTGCGGTAAGCAAAATTATCGCAAACAAAAACTGAAAATGAATCCTTTGGTTCCGACCTCCCCCAATCCTTTATCCCAAATGATCCATCAGGATTTGGTGGCGGAGTTGTTGCAGGAGAAGCGCTCCAGTAACACGCGCCACGCCTACGCGAAGGATTTGCGGGATTTTTTCCGCACGGTGGCTAATAGCGAACCAACACCGGAAATGGTAGGTTATTTCCTGCGTTTAGAACGGTTTGAGGCAATCGCGTTGGTATCGCAGTACAAGGCAAAGTTGATCGAGCGGGGGCTAAAAGAAGCGACGGTGAACCGACGGTTAAGTGCCCTGAAAGCGTTGGTCAATTATGCGCGGAAGTTGGGCAAGTGCCACTATACCTTAGAAGACGTGAAGGGAGAAAAAGTACGAAAGTATTTGGATACGACGGGAATCAGTCGCAGTACCTATCGGGGGGTTTTGGGCAAAATTGACCGGACGACGATTAAGGGGAAACGGGACTACGCGCTGTTGCGCCTGCTGTGGGACAATGCGCTGCGGCGGGGGGAGGTGGCGAAGGCAAACATTGGCGATTTTGATGCCCAGAGTAAGATCCTCAAAATTCGCGGCAAGGGAAGGGGGACGGAAATTGAGGTAATTAATTTGGCGATTTCTACAGTAGAAGCGATTTGTGAATGGTTGCGAGCGCGAGGGGATATGAACTTGAATGCCCCGTTGTTTATTGCCCTCGATAATGCCAATAAAGGGCATCGGTTGACGGGTTCTGCGATTCATTGGATTGTTGACCAAACTTGTAAGACGGCGGGGATAACAAAACAAATGTCGCCGCACCGAATTCGACATAGCAGTATCACGGCGGCGTTGGATGCGACGGATGGGAATGTACGTAAGGTACAGAAGCTATCGCGCCACGCGACTATTGATACGCTGCTGATTTACGATGACAATCGGCATAATGACCAGTTGGAGTTATCGGAATTGTTAGCACAGATGGTTTGATTGTGTGATTTAAACTTTTAGTTTGCCACTCTGCCTTCCAAAGCGCTTAATTTAAACATAAGACTGTGAATGTCAAAGAAAGAGAAATAGCTAATTTACTACGTAAAGCCTTACTACAAGACGGCAAGATGGAACTTGCACTCTATGAGTACGAATTAGAAGAACACGTTGACTATTGGTATGAAGGACTTAAAGCCGACTGTGATGAATTTGTATTTGCGGTCACAGAAAACTCAGGTGATGTGGCAATGGTATTGATAACCCAAGAGAAAAATGTTTATGTTAATGAAGAGGCAAGAGAAAAACTTTCCGAATTTTGGTCAAAAACTTACAATACAAATATAAAGCATTTAATTCCCATAATGGCAGAAGAGTTAGCCAATGATATCATCTCGGTTAATGGAGTAAAGACTGTATCCTAAATTAATATTTCTTGAAGATGCCATCCCTTGTTAAATCGACCAAATCGACAAATTTGGTGTTTTTCATCTTTCCAGGAAATTAAAGCGGTTAATGTTGGCGAGGGTGCCATTATTCTTAACTAAATCTTCCACGAGAATTAATCTTTTATAGCGTCAAATTGATGCGGTTGATACTCAAATAAATCTTGTTTAGTAATAGCAAAACGACTTCGATCGGGAGAACAAGCCGGACGAGCATAGTAAGCACTATTGCGAATCGCTTGTAAGTCTTCTGCATCCCTTTTTGATGCCATTTCAAATTGCTCTAATTGTGCTTCTAATGCCCTAACAGTAATAGTAACCGGAACTTCCGCTTCTTTCCTTTCTTGTTGACTTAAACTACAATAAAAATCCTGAGCGCAACGGGCAACTGCATTACCTATTTCAACTGGTGTAGCTCCCCGATATTTCTTTAACAATCCATACCATTCTCTGTCCGTCCAAGGGTCTTTACCTTCACTAAATTGTGTCGGGAAATATTTCTCTAAATGAATGCAGAATATTTCATACATCGAACCCATATTGGGTAAATCGACAAACCAAATCCCGCCATCATCAAATCTTCGTTTGATTTCAGATGGGAGAAGTTTTATCCGGTTAACAGTAGCAATCATCATGACGTGGCTAGTATGCTCTTGCATCCAGGTCAATAATCTCTGTGAAAGCCTTCGACTGACTCCACCAGACTCCCATCCTGTAAAGCCTTTATCAAAATCATCCCCAAGTAAAATACATCGGTCTAGACAATCAGCAATTTCTAGAATTTTCGCTAAAGTTTTATCGGGATTATCTGACCCTAAAACATTGCCCCAAGAAAGTGCTAGTAATGAATAACCAAGTGCTTTTGCTGCTAATTTCGCGCTTAATGTTTTACCCGTCCCTGGCGGGCCTAGCAGTAACATTCCTCGCGGTGGTCTGAGGTTATACTTACGGGCTGACGGTTCATTTAGCTTGACGACTTTTTCATACAAAAATCGCTGTAATAAATCTAATCCCCCAGCACTGGGAACATCTGGTTCAGCAATAAATTCTAATCCCAATCCTCGCAGTTGAGTGACTTTATAGTTCAAAATTAACTCAGCTAATTGTTCGACATTATTTACCAACGCCGAATAAGTATTTAACGCTAAGTCTATCTCTCCTTTTGGCAATCCTTGACAGGCGACTGTCAACCGTTGAAGCGATTCTGGTTTCTCCAATTTCATCCCCCGAGCGAAACAGAAATTGTTGACTATTGATTGAACGGCAAACGCATCAGGCAGAGGATATTTCAGCACGGGAACTTCAGCACTTAGCTTTTCACTAAATTGAATAAATGTCCCCAGTAAAACAATATAGCAAGTTGCTTCAGCCATTCTCAATCGTTCGATGAGATTTTGAATTTGGGATTCTCGCCGTCGTCGTTCGAGGGGATTAATCTCCTCAAAATTTACCCAATCATCGATTAAAAAGATACCAGGATTATTTTGTCCCAGTAGAAATTTTAATACGTCTCGATTGGGCGGGATAAATTCTGTGTTATGTAACTGATAATTTGTAGAGGAATTTTCTCGAATTTCTTGAAGGGAATCGTACCCCAAATTCCAGTAATAACAAGAAATTTTTTGCTGCTGTGCTAATGCTTGAAAGAACTCAAAAATAGATTTTCGGTCTACACTCGCTGCTTCTAAGGCGACAACCAAGCGGCCTCGCTCTGCCAAAATAACCCAATCTTCTAGAGTTGGCATCGAATTTCTATCATCAATTAATCAGTTTAACCAATTTCAAATTATCTAGTAACTGGCTCGAACGCTTCACCCAATCGATGGAAGCAACCCATCCAATTGAACTGTCAGTTGGTCAATCGTGCGCTTACCAGCGCATTTATAAATGAAAAATTAATTGAATTAAATTGAGTGAATTGAACATGGTCACAACTCGCAAACAAACTACCAAATCGGCTGCTAAATCTACAACTCTTATCCCAAATGGAAACGGGAAAACGGCATCAACCAAAGCGACAGAAACAGCAGTCACGCCGGAAGTTTTAGCTCAACGCATCCAAACGGCGATCTCTCGCAAGTATAAAATTCTTCTTGCCAAGCGAGAAGAGCGAATCGCCACAAAAGTTGGCTACGCAATTCGAGAAAAGTTAGGCTTGGACATCCAAAACCTGCTCTCGAAAAACAACGGCAAATTCGACTGGAAAGACTGGAATACTAACATATTTCCCAAAATTCTCGGAGAACCTACCGATCTGAAATATCCAGTGGAAACGATTGCTCAAGCGATCGCGCTGCTGTACGATTCAATTTCACTCCAAACGCCTATTGACGATCTCGTTGCCTTCAACATCGAATCTCTTAAACGGCGTAACAGCAATGGAAATGGCACGCCGTCCGAAGACGATTTAGACCTTGACGATCTCGATGAGGACATTGAAGACCTGCTTGAAGAAGCAGTCGAGGCAGAGGATTCAGAAGAAAGCGATGAGGACGAGGACTTAGATGACGAAGATTTTGAAATAGACGACGAAGACTAATCTGCTTGAGTTCAACTCATTAACCATGTCGAGGTGCGATCGACATCTCGGCAGGTTTCTTTTTTGCACATTTATTGACTTAAATCGATGATTCTCACGCTACGCAAACCGCTCAATCTCAACCTACCGACCCCTCAAATTAGCGACAACCTGAAAATTGCTAACGGATTGATTTGGATTCCCGAACTGCTCGCACCAACCCAACAGCAACGACTGCTCAAACGCATCCATGCGTTTGCTGGACAAACTTTACTCAATCTTCCTTTCCATCACCGACAGCAATGCTACGGTTGGGTTGAGAAACCGACCTACGACCTTTCTAGATTGACCCGAAAACGAGATTATCTCGGCGCTATGCCGAATTGGTTGAATACGGTACGGCGACGAGTGCGACCTTGGATGCGACGCTGCGACCAAATCGTTATTTGCACGACGATGGCTGTTTGTCCTTTAAGTTGTCCGAGCGATCGCACCTTTCACACCTTAGCGCCAGGACTCCATCTCGACCATAGCAAGAATTTTGGCAATGCGATCGCGACTATTTCCCTCAGTCCTCTCAAAATGCTGTTTAGACGGGGGATGAGAGAACCAATTGCTGTCGAGCTAGATGCTGGCGATGCCTTGATTATGCACGATGAGATGCGCTATCAATGGCTGCATCAAGTTGTGTTTGATGAAAAGATTTCGCAGACTTTCTTAACAATTCGCAGTATTAATCGTCACTGACCGAGGAAAATCCAATTATCGCGCTGATAGGAAAAGAACGGAACTGGACCAATAAAATAAGGCGAACAGCCACAACTCGTACAAAATCTAAAATACAAAGCCGTATTAAACGAATCGCTGCTTTCATAAGTCTCTGTCAGCACTACCTTAAACGTCTTACCAAAAGGATGCCGACCTGTCGGTTCGCGACCCCCATTAATACCACTCAAACACCCCGACCCGCCAGTAACATCCTGATATTTGCCACTAATCCATTGCTTGCCTTCAAAATCGCCTCGAATTGCACTTCCGACCCCCTCTAGGTCATCCAACTCAATATGAGCGCAGTTGTTTTCACAAGGCACGGCAAAGCCTTCTCTATCGCTACCCGAAACCGTCTTGTAGCGATGCGATTCTGCTTTTCCCCAAATAGCATCAATTCGAGCTACGCCAGTTCCTCCTAGCATGACGGGGTTAGGCATTAAACCCAGGGGAACTTGACCCAACCCAGGA
>JALOOL010000233.1 GCA_025454425.1 Hydrococcus sp. Prado102
AATCGCTCCCAGTTCGTTTCCCAGATAGCGAGCGGGTTTGATAATATCGGATGTTAAGATTGTCTCAATTGCGACCATTTCAGTTATCAGTAATCAGTTATCAGTAACCAGTGACCAGAATTCAGGACTATATTCGTCAATATTCTTCCTTGTCTTTCCTGTCTGTCCATACTCCCCCACTCTACATAGAACACACAATTTGACGTAGGTTGGGTTGAGGGACGTAGCAAGATCCCGCAGGGTAACCCAACAAAAAGTAACCTGTTGTTGGGTTTCCTTCCGTCAAACTCCAGGTGCTTTACTTGGGAAAACCGCAAGACCACACTAGCTACCCAACCTACATATAATTAAATTTATCTACTTAATACAAGCTTACCTACTTACTATCCATCAGCCTTTCTACTATATCGAAAACAGTCAACAAAAAAGCCACCCTGGTTAGGTGGCAAAAAAATTGAGTTTTATAAACTTATCAAAACCAATGAACGTTTTTATACGTCGTAGTAGAGAGCAAATTCGTAAGGATGAGGACGCAAACGCATCGGGTTCACCTCGTTATCGAGTTTGTATTCAATCCAGGTTTGAATGAAATCTTCAGTAAATACGCCCGAATCAGTCAAGAAAGCATGGTCTTTTTCCAGATTCTCTAAAGCAGCTTCTAGAGAACCAGGGGTAGAAGGAACTTTCGCCAATTCTTCAGGACTGAGATCGTAGATATCGACATCCAAAGGTTCGCCAGGATCGATTTGGTTCTTAATTCCGTCGATACCCGCGCAAAGCATCGCTGCAAAAGCGATATAAGGGTTACAGGTAGCATCGGGACAGCGGAACTCAAGACGCTTCGCCTTGGGATTGCCTCCAGATAGGGGGATGCGGATGGAAGCCGAACGGTTTCCTTGAGAGTAAGCCAAGTTTACGGGCGCTTCAAAACCAGGAACCAAACGCTTGTAAGAGTTAGTGGTAGGATTTGTCAGTGCTAGCAAAGCAGGAGCGTGTCTGAGCAAGCCACCAATATAATTGAGAGCCATTTTGCTCAAATTTGCGTAGCCGTCGCCCCAGAAAAGCGGATTCCCATCTTTCCAAATAGATTGGTGGGTGTGCATCCCCGAACCGTTGTCGTTAAACAAAGGCTTGGGCATGAAAGTAACGGTTTTGCCAAACTTTCTAGCAATGTTTTTGATGACATATTTATAGGTCATCAGATAGTCAGCCGCATCAATCAAAGTAGCAAAACGAATACCTAGTTCGTTTTGTCCGCCCGTAGCAACTTCATGGTGATGCTTTTCGATAGGTACGCCGCATTTGCCCATCGTTAGCAGCATCTCAGTCCGCATATCTTGCAGCGTATCCGTGGGTGGTACGGGGAAGTATCCTTCTTTGTAGCGAGGCTTGTATCCTAAGTTTCCGCCTTCTTCGCTGCGTCCCGAATTCCAACGTCCTTCAACGCTATCTACGTAATAATAGCCTTGGCTTTCGGTTTGATCGAAACGAACGTCATCAAAAACGAAAAATTCAGCTTCCGGCCCAAAAAAAGCAGTATCGCCAAGTCCGGTACTTTTGAGAAAATCAAGCGCTTTTTGAGCAATAGAGCGAGGATCTCGACTGTACCATTCACCCGTGCGAGGTTCCTTGATACTACAAATCATGCTGAGGGTCGGTTCTTTGTAGAATGGATCGATCCATGCGGTTTTTGGATCGGGTACCATCGTCATGTCAGATTCATTAATGGCTTTCCAGCCCCGAATACTAGAACCATCGAAGGGAACTCCATCAACAAAGGAACTCTCGTCAATTTGGTCGTAATAAAAAGAGCAGTGCTGCCAGATCCCCGGCATATCAATAAATTTCAGGTCAATAATCTGAATATTATTGTCTTGAATCAACTTTAAGACTTCTTGGGGCGTTTCAGGCATGAATGACTCCTATCGGTTTCAACTCTGTATTTTCAGTCTCAAATCATCCATCGTAGAGAGAGGCTTGCCCCTTTTTTGTATTGCTTGATACAGATTTATCTTGGCGATCGGGATCTAAATCTGTAAACAATACAAAAATGTATCCTATAATACTGAAAACCATTATTTTCTTTTTATTCATGAAGAAGTATGTAGAAAAGTAAATAGATTGCTAAACAATAAAATGACTTACCCAAACGAAGTCTCTAGCGGTTCATCCCTGTGGGATTATAAATAAATAGAAAGATCGAAACTCAAGGGATTCGCACTACTCTCTTGAGCTTGCTAAAAATAAGGCTTTGATAAGCCACTAAGAAAAATTGTTGTTTGGAGAAAAATTTAATGCGAGACGCAGTAACTAAACTGATTAAAAACTACGATGTGACGGGACGCTATTTAGATCGCGAGGCGATGGATAAGCTAAAAGCTTATTTTGAGTCGGGTAATACTCGTCTCGCCGCTGCTGCCATTATTAATGCTAATTCTCCCGCTATCGTCAAAAAAGCAGGCGCTCAACTTTTTGAAGAAGTTCCTGAATTAATTCGTCCTGGAGGCAATGCTTATACGACTCGTCGTTATTCGGCTTGTCTGCGAGATATGGATTATTACCTGCGCTATGCCAGTTATGCGTTAGTTGCAGCAGATAATAACGTATTGGACGAACGAGTGCTGCAAGGTTTAAGAGAAACTTATAACTCTCTGGGAGTGCCTATCGGGCCTACAGTGCGAGGCATTCAATTGATGAAGGAAATGGTCAAAGAGTCAGCTACGGAAGCTGGAGTAACGAATACGTCTTTGATAGATGAGCCTTTCGATTACATGAGTCGCGAGTTAAGCGAAGTGTCTGTTTAATTTAAACTTTCATAACAATTTAAGCGATCGCAATTTTTTAAAAGACGCGATCGCTTTTTGTTTTCTAAATTAATTTAAGCTTTTTTTCACAAAAAAATGGTTATTTGAGTTTGAAAGTTGGGAAATCTAATGAATAGACAATCAACATTAGCAAGTGTCGGCTTGGCTTTTACCCATTCACTCAACCCATAAGTAGAGAGCAATTCAAATAATGTCTTTATCTATAGAACTTTTAGCAACCAGCCTAGAGCAAATTAGAATCAATCAAGATGAGTTTGCTACTCGCTTCTATGAAAATCTGTTCGCTGCCAACCCGCAACTCAAGCCATACTTCGCTCGTACCGATATGGTCAAACAAAGACAAATGTTAATGTCTGCGTTGATTTTGATTGTCAAAAACCTTCACAAGCCTCAACTTCTCGCAAGTACCGTCAAAGGCTTAGGCTCGCGTCATATTGGTTATGGTGCGACAGAAGCATTTTATCCCTTAGTTTGCTCGGCTTTATTAATCACTTTTCAAGAATACTTAGGAGCAGCTTGGACGTTAGAACTAGAACAATCTTGGGTTGAGGCGTTTGATGCCGTTACCAAATTAATGTTGGAAGGCGCTAAAAGCTATTAAAAACTGCAATTGCCTTTTATTGGCTCGCTTACTACAAAAATAAAAGGGAAGAGATTCATTTCTCTTCCCCTTTTTTGTTTTTGTTGCTTTTCGGAATTTTCTTTAAGCTTTTTGCGCAACATTTGTTGTTGTTTTTTCAGTTGTCTTTGTCTTGCCGAGCCGCCTTTGCCTTTGTCGTTACGACCTTGACGACGCGGCGATTCCCATCGCTTTAATCGTTGAGCCACTGTAATACTCCATTACATTCACTTTTATAATTATAACCCATTATTGGGCAGATAGGCGATAATTCAGCCGTTGACCTGCTGCCATCGAACCCACCCAAATTTCATATCGTCCGGCTTTCCAGTCTTTATCCTCAATGCGAGCATCTTGTGTGTCGCTGCTGCTAAAGTTACAGCGAATGGTATTTTTATCGGGGCCTCGAATGACTAGCGTAGTATCTTTTCCGCCGCTGTTTACTTGCAGTGCTAGTTTGGGAAAGTCGTTTTCTAAAATTAAAATATGGTCGGGATTGGGATCTCCATAGCCGATGCAAGGTCGCTTGTCGCGATCGCTATTGGCAAGAGATGATAAAGAATACGATCCGCTTGTATAACCCCTCACAATCGCCGTTGCTTTATTAAAACCAGAAGCAAGGGTTAATGTCTCGAAGTTCGCTCCCTGGGCCATTACAGGCACAGCACCCAAGAGAATAAGTAAAAGATACCAAGAGCGGATGAATGATAGCATCGTATGATTTTACGTTCGTTTTAAAGGATTAGACTTGCTTTTCTGGAATTTAGTGCCATTTTTTGCAAGAAAATACCAGAATTAAGCGTCTTCTATCTATTGTTGTAGTCGATTTTGGGGCGATCGTTGGGGATAGAATAGACAGTCTAATTTCTGCCACATTATGAAGTTTGGAGAGTGTGGGAAGTGTGGGGAGACGAGGGAAAATTAATTACATATCCTTCTTTATCCTTCCTTCTGTCCTCTGCCCGGAAGCCCTCTGCCTTCAAAAACTGGTCACAGGTCACTGGTCATTGGGGATTAGAATTAGGAATAATATTTACCATTGAACTCCTAAATTTTTGAACTTTGAACTCAAATCACTGGTCACTGATAACTGCTAAAGTTGCGTTGGGGTGGATGAAGGAGATAGTTAATGAGCGATCGCATCGAACACAATAACTCAACATCAAAGCAACTTGCTATCGTACATGGCAATTCTTTACCTGAAGACTTCGATTTTGCGATCGCTTTACCTCAACTCTTACATAAAGCCGCCAATGAAACGACAGGAATCGTCCATCTTCACTCCGATGGAACGGAGATTTTTCAATCCTATGCAGAGTTATTAGAAGAAGCTGAGCGCATCTTAGCAGGATTGAGAGCGTTAGGATTGCAGCCTCAAGATAAGGTTATTTTACAGCTTAGGCACAATCAAGATTTTTTGTCAACATTTTGGGGATGTCTTTTAGGCGGTTTTATTCCCGTTCCCCTTGGCGTTGCTCCTAGCTATAAGTCTGATAATAGTAAAGCTAATTTGTTATTCCATGCTTGGCAATTGTGCGAGCAACCCTTTGAGAACATCAGTACTTGCCCCCCCTACCCCCCAACTTTGGGGGGAGAACAATTTAGTTCCCCCCAGGATTGGGGGGTTAGAGGGGCGGAAATTAACAAGCAAGTATCTAATCGTGCAAGTTCTACGATCATTGTTACAGACAAGCAATTAATTCCAGACATTCAAGCTTTTTTAGACGCTCAAATTATTGCTGTTGAAGACTTAAAACAAAATCAAAGCGACGATAATTGGCATTGCACTCAAGCTGACGATTTAGCGTTGCTAATTATGACTTCTGGGAGTACGGGAGTTCCCAAAGGAGTGATGTTGAGCGTCCGAAATCTGCTGGTTAGTGCTTTTGGGATGGCTAGTGCTAACGGACTTTCTAGAGAAGCGATCGCCCTAAACTGGATGCCTTTAGAACACGTCGCTAGCTTAGTGATGTTCCATCTTACTCAAGTATACCTGGGCTGTCAGCAAATTCATGTTTCCAATGAGATAGTATTACAGAATCCCCTTAAGTGGTTAGATTTATGCGATCGCGATCGAGTAACGGCAACTTGGGCACCTAATTTTGCTTATGGGTTGATAAACGAGCGATTGCAAGCAGATAGCAAACAATCTTGGGATTTATCTTGTCTGCGCTGGATGGGAAACGGTGCAGAAGCAGTGGTTGGTAAAACGACTAGGCGTTTTTTAGAGTTACTTGCGCCTTACGGATTGGCGGATAACGTTGTTAGTCCCGGTTATGGGATGTCAGAAACCTGTTCGGGAATCGTTCATTCTCATCAATTTTCACTTTTGTGCGCCATGGCGCACAATTCTTTTGTGGAAGTGGGAACTCCCATTCCAGGCGTATCCTTGCGCATCGTCGATGCTGAGAATCGGGTCGTTGAAGAAGGAACGATAGGATTGCTTCAGGTTAAAGGATTAACGGTGACTTCTGGGTATTATAAAAGACCGGAATTCAATTGTGAAATTTTTACAGAAGATGGATGGTTTAATACAGGCGATTTAGGTTTTATACAAAACGGACGATTAACGATTACAGGTCGTCAAAAAGAAGTCATTATTATTAATGGAATCAATTATTATAACCACGAAATCGAAGCGGCGATCGAAGAAATCGACGGCGTAGAAGTCTCTTATACGGCAGCTTGTGCGGTTCGCAGAGATGAAGATACAACAGATAAATTAGCCATTTTCTTTAACCTTGCTTCTTCCGACGATGATTTTATCCTTGAAACAATCAAAAAAATCCGTAAAGTTGTAACGAGTAAAATAGGGATCTATCCTGATTACTTAATTCCTGTAGAAAAAGATGTTATTCCTAAAACGGCATTAGGGAAAATCCAACGCAAAGAATTAGTGCGACGTTTTGAATCTGGAGAGTTTGATTTAACCCTTCAAAAAATTCAGATCTTATTCAACAATCAAAAAGTCAATGACTTACCTCGCAACGAATTAGAACGAGAAATTGCTAACATCTGGCAAGGAATTTTAGGAATTAAACAAGTTAGCCTTCACGATAATTTCTTTGAATTGGGTGGAAACTCGCTGTTATTGATGCAAGTATTGGCTCAATTACAAGAAAAAATCGAGAAAACCATTTCTACTGTAGAACTATTTCAGTATCCGACAGTTGCTACTTTAGCTCAATATTTAAGTCAGGATAAAACCGAAGTAACCGCCGCACAACAAGGACAACAAAAGGCGCAACGTCGGCGAAAGGAGAAAGGAACGGATATCGCAGTTATAGGGATGTCTTGTCGCTTTCCTGGCGCGAAGAATATCGATGAATTTTGGCAAAATTTATGCGATGGCGTTGAATCGATTTCCTTTTTCAGCGATGAAGAAATTTTAGCGACGGGAATCGACCCTCAACTACTTAAAAATCCTAATTACGTAAAAGCTAGTCCGATTTTGGAGGATATCGAACTATTTGATGCTGAATTCTTTGGCTACAGTCCTAAAGAAGCCGAATTATTAGACCCTCAACAAAGATTATTACTCGAATGTGCTTGGGAAGGATTGGAAAATGCGGGTTACAATCCCCTCACTTATCGAGGAGAAATTTCTCTCTACGCTGGCGCTTCTGCTAATACTTATCTTCTGAATAACGTTTATCCAAACCGCCACCAAATTGACGAGACTGACAACTTACAAATCGTTAATTTAGGTTCGATGGCTGGCTTTCAAATGACGGTAGCCAACGACAAAGATTATTTAACGACGCGAGTTTCTTATAAGTTAAATCTTACGGGCGCTAGCGTCAACGTTCAAACCGCTTGTTCGACTTCTTTAGTAGCAATTCACCTAGCCTATCAAAGCTTGCTGAATGGTGAGTGCGATATGGCGCTAGCAGGAGGGGTTTCCGTCCACGTCCCTCAAAAAATTGGTTATTTATATCAAGAAGGGTCGATTCTTTCTGCTGACGGTCATTGTCGCGCCTTTGATGCAAATGCAAAAGGGACGTTGTTTGGTAGCGGCGCGGGAATTGTCGTTCTCAAGCGACTTGAAGATGCAATAAACGATCGCGATCGCATCTATGCTGTTATTAAAGGCTCGGCTATTAATAACGATGGTGGGACGAAAGTAGGCTATTTTGCACCCAATAGCGACGGACAAGCGAGGGTTATTGCAGAAGCAATAGCAATGGCTGGAGTAGATGCAGAAAGTATAAGCTATGTGGAAGCGCACGGAACGGGTACGATATTGGGAGATCCCATCGAAATTAACGCACTAACGCAAGCATTTCGTATTAATACTAGCAAGAAGAGTTTTTGCGCGATCGGTTCGGTTAAAACGAATGTCGGACACCTCAATATTGCTTCTGGCGTGGCGGGTTTTATTAAGGCGGTTTTGGCGCTTAATTATCAGAAAATTCCTGCAAGTTTGCATTTCGAGCAACCCAATCCTCAAATCGATTTTGATAATAGTCCTTTTTTTGTTAATAACACGCTAAAAGAGTGGGATGTGAAGGGTTATCCCCGTCGTGCGGGAGTTAATTCGTTGGGGATTGGTGGGACGAACGTTCATGTGATTTTGGAATCTCACGCAGAGACGCAGAGGCGCGGAGAGTTGGGGAGGGGTTGTCATGTTTTGGCGTTGTCGGCGAGGAGTGAGAAGGCTTTGAGGAAGATGGCACAGCGTTATGAAGCGTTGTTGGGGGTGCATTCGGAGGTTGATTTAGCAGATGTTTGTTTTACGGCAAGTACGGGGCGATCGCATTTCGATTATCGTATTGGTATAGTAAGCGATTCTGTCGCACAATTGCGATCGCAGTTGAAGGCTTATTTGACTGGCGATGATGTGACGGGATTGGTTAGCGGACAAGTATTCAACAATCAACGTCCGAAAATTGCCTTTCTATTTACGGGTCAAGGTTCTCAATATGTCGGAATGGGACGAGAGTTATATGAGACTCAACCTACTTTTCGCGCCGCTTTAGATAAATGTGCTGAGATTTTACAACCTTATTTAGAAAAGCCTCTTCTCGATGTTCTTTATCCGCAACAAATAAATTTCCCAATCGCTAATCCCCAATCCCTAGTCACCATTTACCTCGATGAGACTATCTATACCCAACCTGCATTATTTGCTATCGAATACGCATTGTACGAACTCTGGAAGTCTTGGGGAATAGAACCGTCTGCTGTGATGGGTCATAGCGTTGGGGAGTATGTTGCTGCTTGCGTTGCGGGAGTTTTTAGTTTAGAAGACGGTTTGAAGTTAATTGCAGCGAGAGGACGCTTGATGCAATCATTACCTCAAAAGGGTTCAATGGTTGCAGTTTTTGCTAGTCAAGAAATCGTTTTAAATGCGATTGAATCTTATAAAGATAAAGTTGCGATCGCAGCTATAAACAGTTCTGATAATATTGTTATTTCGGGTCAAAGTGAAGCGATAGAAAGCGTTGTTAATCGGTTAGAACTAAACGGAATTCAGTGCAAACAACTGAATGTTTCTCATGCTTTCCATTCTCCTTTGATGGAGTCAATGTTAGCAGAGTTTGAGGAAATAGCTCGTCAGATTAATTATTTTACTCCACAGATCGAGTTAATTTCTAACCTTACCGGACAATCTATCGATCAAGAAATAGCAATGCCTCAATATTGGTGTCGTCACATTCGACAAGTTGTAAGGTTTTCTGAGAGTATCGAAACATTAGACAAACTTGGATATCAAGTGTTTATAGAAATCGGAGCTAAACCTACTTTGTTAGGTATGGGTTGCTCGGTTTTAGATAATAATACGCAATCAAAGTTATGGTTGCCAAGTATGCGACCAGGTTATTCGGATTGGCAACCATTACTTGAAAGTTTAGCTCATTTATATGTACGAGGAATAACAATAGATTGGGTTAGTTGTTATCGAGATAATATATGTTATCGCGTTGCATTACCTACCTATCCTTTTCAACGTCAACGTTATTGGTTGGAACATACAAAACTCAATTCTAGGGCGCACGCCATGCGCCCCTACACCCCTACTCATTCGCTACTCGGACAAAAATTGCGATCGCCATTAAAAGATACTTTATTCGAGTCACAACTTCATTCAAATCAACCTGCTTTCCTCAAAGATCATCACATTTTTAAACAAATTATTTTGCCCGGAACTGCTTACATAGAATTGGCATTAGCAGCAGGTGCAACAGTATTTAAATCTCAAAGATTAACGCTTGAAGATGTAAATATACAACAAGCGCTAGTATTACAGGAAGAAGAATATAAAACTGTTCAATTAGTTTTAAGTCAAGATAATTCTTTCCAATTTTATAGTTTAGCTTCCCAAGATGATGAATTTTGGACGTTACATTGTTCGGGAAAAATTTGTGTTGCAGAGCAAAATATAGAATCGGGACAAGTTGAGTTGGAGAAATTGCGATCGCAATTCACTAACGAACTCTCAGTACAATCTCATTACCAACAATGTCGAGACAAAGGAATCGATTATGGGTTGAGTTTTCAAGGGATAACTCGATTATGGAATCGAGATAATGAAAGTTTAGGTTTAATCAAATTATCAGATATCAGAAACTTATTTACCAATAGGTTTAAAACGTTTTACTCTTTATCGTCGTCTTGAACAAAAGCTATGGAGTTATGTTCGCCTGCATCCATTTAATCGCTCGAATCCAAATATATTAATCGCCGATGTATGGCTATTTGATGAAGCAGGAAATTTAATTGCTAAAGTTAATGAACTTTCATCAAAAAGAGCTAGTCGCGAAGCATTATTAGGTGTTTCAGAAATATCTTGGTACGATTGGCTTTATGAAGTAGAATGGCAGCTTCAAAACCGTCGCTATTTCTCAAAATCTATTTCTTCAAAACATTGGTTAATTTTTGCTGATGAAGAAGGATTGGCTACAAAACTAACAAAAATTATAGAATCTAAACAACAAACCTATAGCCTTGTTGTTCCAGGGAAAGAATATACACAATCTCTAACACAGTTCCAAATTGATCGCAACAATCCAGAACATTTTCAAAGACTTATAGAAGTCATTAAAAACGATCGCATTTCCTTACACGGCATAGTCTATTTATGGAGTTTAGATACTTCAGAAACTCAATTATTAACCGAAGCGAATCGAGCATGTAATAGCGTTTTACATCTAGTTCAGAGTTTAATTAAAGCAGACTTTTATAATCCACCTCGTCTGTGGTTAGTGACTAAAGATGCCCAACCAGTTAACAACAATAATATCTCGCAAATCGCTCAATCTCCTCTGTGGGGAATGGGAAAAGCAATTGCAATAGAACATCCAGAATTGAACTGCACGAGAATAGATATCGATGCAAAATCGACTGCTGACGCACAACTTTTATTTGAAGAAATTGACTCGCCAGATATAGAAGACCAAATCGCTTTTCGAGACAAAAATCGTTATATCGCTAGATTAGTTCGCAGCAATTTGAAGGAGAAAATTGAGAATTATATCCCCGTCCGATTAGAAATAGAAAATCGAGGAACGTTAGAGAATTTGCAATGGAAACCAACAATGCGCCGTCAACCCAATTTGGGAGAAATCGAAATTCAAGTTTCTGCAACGGGATTAAATTTTAGAGATGTATTGAATGCGTTAGGATTATATCCTGGCAATCCTGGATTATTGGGACTCGAATGTGCTGGTGAAGTAGTTGCGATCGCGCCTGACGTGCAAAACTTTAAAATAGGCGATAAAGTAATCGCGATCGCGCCTGGTAGTTTCAGTCAGTATGTTACAGTTAATGCCGCTTTGGCAATACACAAGCCAGAATTTCTTAGCTTCGAGGAAGCTGCAACGATTCCAGGCGCATTCCTGACGGCTTACTATACCTTACACCACCTCGCCAAAATTAAGCCAGGAGATAAAGTATTAATTCATGCTGCGGCGGGAGGAGTAGGATTAGCCGCTATTCAAATCGCGCAACAAGCAAAAGCAGAGATTTTTGCCACAGCTTCCCCCAGCAAATGGGACTTTCTCAAGTCTCTGGGAGTCAAACATATCATGAACTCGCGCACCTTAGATTTCGCCGATGAAATCCTAGCAATTACGCAAGGCGAAGGGATCGATATTGTTTTAAATTCTCTATCTGG
>JALOOL010000528.1 GCA_025454425.1 Hydrococcus sp. Prado102
TGCACGATTAATATGGGAGGTAAAGTAGAACTGTTGGCTTGGGGTTTAGCGTGTAAATAACCGCTCAAACTACACAATCCTGCTAAAGGCAAGTACAATCCTACATCGAGAGTCATCGCGCCTCCTTGTGAAAAACCAGCCAAAATAGTTCTCTCAAGAGGTACGCCTGTCTCGCTTTCAAGAGATAAAAGCCAATCTAGGAGCATTTGCCGACTCTCTAATATTCCCTCATAGTTTCCAGTGTCTAAGGCGTACCATGCCTTTCCTCCCGGTACTTGTGGATGGGGAAATGGCGCGTTGGGAAAAATATACTGATAATTGGGCAAATTCAATACCGATGCAACTGGTGCAAAATCGCTAGCATCGGCTCCCCATCCGTGTAAGATGACGAGCAAATGAGTTGGCTTTCCGCTAGCTGGGGGAATGGAAATAGCAGTTAGAGACAGAAGTTTTCTCCCAATCGAACTTAATTTTTCTACGCTATCTTATCACTTTGCATCATTACTTAATTTTGCCAGCTATAAACTAAAAGCTACTAAGTCTTTAATTGCAGAGTTTGATATGCGACTGTTGGAAATGCTCGATCGCAACCATTGGCTATTTCAGTCATTTCTTGAGGATGATAAATTAAAAAGTCAGGCTCGTGCTGTGCTAGCACGGATGGCGAATTAAATCCCCAACCGACTGCCATTACTTTGATCTGGCTTTTTTTGGCAGCATGAATATCTCTTGTCTCGTCACCAACATAAATTACTTCATCGGGTTTTAATTTATATTGTTTGAGAATGCGATCGAGGATTTTGTGTTTGCCAAATAAGGAAGCTCCCGAATAAATAAAATCAAAGAGCGATTGTAAGTTGTTATTTTCTAAAAAAATCAGAACGTTATCTTTATGATTAGAGGTAACAATTCCCAGTTGATAGCCTTGTTTTTTTAACTGTAATAATGCAGTTTCAATCCCTGCGATCGTTTTAAGATTTTTAATTTCTTTACCCAATTCAGTTTTTACCCTTTTTAATAAAAAAGGAATAACGATTGGTGCAATTTGCGATCGCTTGATAATTTCTCTAGAACTTAAGTTCTTGAGCGACTCTAACTCGCTTTCGCTTACTGGTTTGTAACCAAATTCTGTTGCTAGACGATTTGTAATTTCGAGCAGTGCATCGTGAGTATCTGCAAGGGTTCCATCAAAATCAAAAATTATTGCTTTAACTGTCATTATTATTAAAATAAAGTAACTTAAACATAAAACTTCTTAATAAAAAGCTTTGACGAGCTATTAATAAATATACATCATAAAATTGGGTTAATTTGTTTAAATGATACGATGATAACTATAAGTATGAGAACTCTAATAGTTACTTATTTATCTAGATTAGCACGAGCATTTCGCTGCCACATTGCAAGTTTAATTCTTCGTAACGCCGAACCCCGAAATTTTTCGTCCCATTCTGCCTGAGTCATCTGAGCTAATTCGCTTAATTTTGGCGCAAGATTGCCAGGATACGGCTCAAAATCGCTTATATCGGTTTTGGTGGCAAAACGCTGATTCCACGGACAAACATCTTGACAAATGTCACATCCTGCTATCCATCCCGATAAATGGGGAATAATGGATTCCGGTAATTTTTCCGCACGATTTTCAATGGTATGATAGGCAATACAGCGATTGGCATCTACAATGAAAGGCTGCGCGATCGCACCTGTAGGACACGCATCAATACAGCGCCTACAAGTCCCACAATGTTCGCTATGAGGCGTATCGGGTTCTAACGATAAATTAGTCAGTATTTCGCCTAAAAAAATCCAACTGCCGTATTTTCGCGAGATAACATTACCATTTTTAGCAATCCACCCAATACCTGCTTTTTGCGCCCAAACTTTATCTGCTATTGGCCCTGTATCGGCATAATAACGGGTTTGAATGTCTTCTCCGTGCGTTTCTAACCATTGACACAAAGCTTTTAGCTTTTTGTGCAAAATTTTGTGATAATCGCGTCCCCAACCATAACGAGAAATTTTGCCGTATTCTTTTCCTTGGGGATGTTGGTGGGGAGTGTAATAATTGAGTGCAACGCAAATAACCGATCGCACTTCACTCATACAGGCGCGAATATCCAAGCGTTTTGGGTTAGCCATCCACGCCATATCAGCATGATATCCCAATGCTAGCCAAGCTTGCAGGCGATCGCGATTTACGTCATTATCGATATTGACTGAAGCAATACCCACTTGATGAAATCCTATCGATAAAGCTTTTTCTTTTATTTGAAGACTGTTAAGTGTCATGTCAATTTTTTATCGATAAGTAGTCGGACAAAATTCAAGTTAACTATAGCAATTCTCTTTTAGCTGAGGTACATAGCTTACAGTTTTATGTAATAGTTTAGCAGGCGCGATTAAAAGAATTCAACCTATGAAATTACAAAAAACAACTTGGCTTTTAGTGGTTATTGCCCTGCTTTTCGGTGGAGTTATTTATTTTATTGAAATCCAAAAACAACCTCAGCAGGTCGATAACAACGGGAGTATCCCATTTTTGTAATTCGACAGTGTAAGCCGCTTTGTATATTCGCGAGAAATAATCGCGAATTAGCTCAGAATGTTTATCCTATTCGATTA
>JALOOL010000234.1 GCA_025454425.1 Hydrococcus sp. Prado102
AGTTCAAAGTTCAAAGTTCAAAAAAATTTATAACTTCTGAATTACTGAATTCCTAATTTTCATAATTCATAACTCATAATTCATAATTTCTTCGCTCGCAATGCAAACAGCAGCCATTTTTTATCAAACAGAAGGTTTCGATACGCGAGGACAGCGATTAATGGGTCGCCAAGCAGCGGGAGAAGGCTTTCTTAAGGCGATCGCACGTTACAGTAGCGCCCCCTCTCTCTACTGCTACACCCAACAAAAAGCGGTTTTTGAAGAATTTTGTCAGCGAATTCGTCCCTGGATGAATGGCGATCGCAAAATTAATTGGGTTCCATCGGGCAATTTTTCTGCCCTCCAAGAAGCAGGAACCCTTTACCGACCCGACCCCATGATTCTCGATTTAGCTTGGCAAAGACGCTATGGCGACTCACGGGCATACAGTCTTTGTGGAATTACCCACACCATCGCTAGCAAAGAGACGATGAAAACCCTCGGCGATTTTCTTACCGCCCCAGTGCAACCGTGGGATTCTCTGATTTGCACTTCTAATGCCGTCAAAACGATGGTAGAAACCTTGTTAGGAAATTGGGCCCAATATCTAGAACAGCGCCTTGGTGCCCGTCCTAAAACTCAAATACAGTTGCCCGTCATTCCATTAGGAGTCGATTGCGACGGATTTACGCCCAATCGAGAAATTGGTACTCAATTGCGAACTTCGCTAGGAATTGCCCCTAACGATATCGTCGTTCTTTTCGTCGGACGATTGATTTTCCATGCAAAAGCCCATCCCGTCCCCATGTATTTGGCAATGGAAAAAGCGGCTAAAGCCACTAATGCTAAACTCCATCTCATTCAAGCAGGATGGTTTGAAGACCAGCAACAAGAATCTAATTTTAAAGAATCCGCTAATCTGTTTAGTCCAACCGTCAATCATCTATTTGTTGACGGTCGTCGTCCTGAGATTCGTCAAGGAATTTGGTCGGCGGCAGATATCTTCATTTCCCTAGCAGATAACATCCAAGAAACCTTCGGATTGACCCCTATCGAAGCAATGGCAGCAGGTTTGCCAGTTATCGTCTCCGATTGGAACGGTTACAAAGAAACCGTTCGTCACGAGGTTGACGGCTTTCGCATTCCTACTTTGATGCCGCCTGCGGGTTGTGCATTGGACTTCGCCGCCGAATATAATTACGACAGTCTCAATTACAGTACTTATATCGGTCATGTCAGTTTGATGGCGGCGGTTGATATAGATGCTTGCGCCCAAGCTTTAACAACTTTAATCGCTCGACCGGAACTTCGTCAGCGTATGGGCGCTAATGGTCGCCAACGAGCCAAAGAAGTTTATGATTGGCAAGTGGTGATTGGGGCATATGAAACGCTTTGGAAGGAGTTAAGCGAACGTCGAGCCAAGGCGAAACCGCTCCCAAGCTCAATTGTGAACCCGCTTTGCGACGACCCTTGTCGCGTCTTAAATCATTATCCCACAGAAATTTTATCTCCCCAGCAACGTCTGGCATTGGGAAGTATGGCAGATCCACAAAAGCTAGAAATGATTCGGGCGCAGTGGATGACTAATTTTGGGGCAAATAAGCGATCGCCCTCTATAACCATCGACCAATTACTTGAAATTATCGCTCAAAAAGAGTCTCTGACTGTTGCTGAAATTATCTCTCGCTTTGCCCAGTCCGGGCCTGTCGCACAAGTTTACCTCTATCGAACGCTAACTTATTTACTGAAATTTGATGTTTTACGAATTGACAAATAACATTAAAAATGTAAAAAAATCCTCCGTACTACAACAGCCGGAGGTTTATTATAAAGATGAGAGATAGATTTATTAAGCTCTATCGCCAAAAATTTGGGTTTTAATTGCTTCAATCTCAGCTAGCAACTCTCTACGATTTTCTGCTTTCCAGAGATAGCGCCAAACGAACCAAGCCGTATATCCAATACCCACAATTTCTAACACGGGTGCCAGTAGAGGAACGTCATCAATGGCATCGAGGACGGCTAAGGTAATTTTAACGGTGACGATACCCAGAACAAACAAACCAACAGTAATTAAAGGTTGTCTGTAATCGGAGAAAAACTGACCGATATAATCGGGGATTTTGGCTAAAACATCCATTACGGGTTCTACCCATTCTCTCCAAGCTTCATTGCCAGAGGCAGGAGCAATCTGACCTCCTGGGGTCGTTTTAATCCCTGTTTCCGATGTCGTGATTTCTTTTGATTCCATGTTTGATTATCCTTTTGATAATAGTTGTATAGTAAGCAACCGTTACTTACTTGTCGATAATATCAGATAGTTTTTCGATAAAATTTTTCAAGCAGATTATATAAAGATTAAATTGGCGATCGCGATTAGGGATTGTTTATTAAAGTTAGAAGTAAAAAGTAAATCTTCTCCCTTGTCTTCCCAATCTCTCACTCACCAGTTCCTTTTATACCGCAGGCTTTGAAACTACTGCAACTTGTTTGCTCTCAATTGGCGTTGGCGAATCGATAGAATTATCTAATGACTCGATCGCATTGAGTTCTGGATCGACAATCTGTAGATGTTGTTCTAAAAGTGCCAAATTACGAATATTAGATTTATAAGCCGCATCGAATAAATCGCCAATTAAAGGAATTCCTCCCACTACTCCTTCTAGAGCAATATTAAAAATCATTTGCCCGATGACCTTAGTGGGTAAACGAAAGCGAGCCGCTAAATAGATAAGATAAGCAGAGAAACCCGTAGTAATTAGGTCGCCAGCCCCTGGAATCAAGCCCAAAATTGGGTCTAAACCGATGCGAAAGCCTATTCCTGGAATCCGAATAGCCGTATCCATGAGGCGGCTTAGTCGGCGAATGCGGTTGAGAGTTGCTAGGCGCTCGCTAACGTTCATAACTATAGGAGTCTTGGTAATTAAATCGTAATTTTATAATGACATTGTATTTTAATAAAGTTTTCTACCTTTTGAAAGAAATTGCTTTTGACGAGGAATGGTTTGTTTCTTTTTTTTCAATAAATGGCTGGTACTGCATTTTTATTCTTCTCATTATCTAACTTAAGTTTGATGTTCTAGGCGATCGCACTCGATAAGCTAATTTTATAAGTTTCAAAAACTTCAATCGAATCTTAAAAACTTTAGCAAGTTAATTTTTCTTTCACAAATCGATTGTCATCAAACCTAAGAGAGCGCACAATGTTTTTTCATAAAAAAGAACCCATCAATATCGTCAATGTCGATCGAGCCAATCCACGTTTTGCCCAACTGTTGCTCGAACAATTCGGCGGCGCAACAGGAGAACTAACAGCAGCTTTGCAGTATTGGGTGCAGTCTTTTCACTGCGAACATCCTGGCATTAAGGATATGTTGCAAGATATCGCAATTGAAGAGTTTAGTCACTTAGAAATGGTTGGCAAACTCATTGAAGTACACACCAAAGGCGTTGACCAAACCGATGCTTTCAATAGTACGCTATTTGCCGTTCGCGGTATGGGGCCTCACTTTTTAGATAGTCAAGGCGCTGCTTGGACAGCTTCTTATATCAACGAAGGTGGTGATGTGGTTCGCGATTTGCGGGCAAATATTGCAGCAGAAGCAGGCGCAAGACAAACTTACGAATCCTTAATCAAACTTGCACCCGATGAAGGAACGAAAAAAACCTTGGTGCATTTGTTAACCCGCGAAATTTCTCACACGCAAATGTTTATGAAGGCGCTGGATTCGTTGGGTAAGTTGACAGATCCTATGTTTGGTAATATCCAACCCGATGAAACCGTCAAGCTGTACTATAACTTATCCCAAAATGGTAAAGACGAGCGCGGCCCTTGGAATTCGGAACCTACTTTTGAATACGTTGCAGACCCCCTTTCTACAGTGACCAGTGACCAGTGACCAGTGACCAGTTTCTTGAACTCGTGTAAAGATACGACAAGATAAGGTTTCTATTACCGATAATTCTTCGGGCGCACGCCATGCGCCCCTACAAGTTTTTTTCTATGCTCCATGTTCTCATCTCCTGTATTTTGTTTCAGTAACAGGAGATGAGTTTTTTTTATTCCTCAAAACTCAACGCCTTTCCTCGCACCTCTGTATTAAATTTACCGCGATCGTAAACGACCTGACCTCCTACAATCGTAACAACGGGCCAACCCGTTAAATTCCATCCCTCAAAAGGACTCCAACCGCATTTAGTTTGTAATTCTTCTCTTAAAACGGGACGATAGGCATCGAGATCCACTAATACTAAATCGGCATCGTATCCAGGCGCGATCGCACCCTTATTAGGAATTTTATATCCCTTCGCCACTGCCCCTGACATCCAATTCGATACTTGAGCGACACTACAGCGTCCCTGCATCGCTTGCGTTAGCATCAGGGGTAAAGATGTTTCTACCCCAGGCATTCCCGAAGGCGTATTGGGATAGCCTTGTGCTTTCTCTTCTAAGGTATGGGGTGCGTGGTCGGTAGCGATAAAATCTATTACGCCATCGAGTAAGGCTTTCCAAAGGATATCGTTATTTTCGGGCGATCGCAGCGGTGGATTCATCTGCGCTAGCGTTCCCATCTTGGCATAGGCTTCCGTATTCAATAATAAATGCTGTGGCGTTACTTCCGCCGTCACCCAACTGGGTTTATCTTCTCTGAGAAATTCGGCTTCTATCCCCGTAGATAGATGCAAGATATGCAAGCGACGCCGATACTTTTTAGAGAGTTTGAGCGCTAGTTTCGTGGCGTTGAGTGCTGCTTGTTCGTCTTGAATTTGCGAATGAATGGCAGGGTCGGTAATTGAGGCGAATTGTTTTTTGCGATCGCTAATTCTCTGTTGGTCTTCTGCATGAACCGCAATTAATCGCTTTCCTTTGGCAAAAATTGGCTCTAATTGTTCTTCAACACTCACCAACAAAGGGCCGTGCATCGATCCCATAAAAATCTTAGTACCACAAGTTGGCGTTGCTGTCAACAAATCCGGCAAATTCTCTGGGGTTGCACCGATAAAAAAGCCGTAATTGACGAGGCATTTTTGTGCTGCCCGTTGCAATTTATCGTCCAAAGCTGCCTGAGTAGTAGTTAAAGGACGAGTATTGGGCATCTCTAGAAAAGAAGTCACGCCGCCTTTGGCACAAGCACGACTTGCCGTATATAAATCTTCTTTATGTTCTAATCCGGGTTCTCGGAAATGAACTTGAGGGTCGATCGCGCCGGGCAACAAAGTTAATCCAGTAGCGTCTATGATGGTACTAACATCAGCATCAGAGATTTCTGATGCTATGCGTACTATTTTGCCAGCCTCAATAAGAACATCTCCTATGAAAAACTCGCGATCGGGCAACAGAATTCGGGACTGGCGAATTAATAACATAAGCGAGCGACTCAATATAACAAAAGACAAAAATCATAATACTTTAACGATCGCGGCATCGCTAAACTAAAATACAAATCTCGTTAAAATTTCTAATAACCTTTTCTTTTATCTACCTTCGTGACTTACCGATCTTCAAATCCCTATGACAGAAAGCCTCAACAAAGAGCCTAATCAACCAACCCAAACCCATCAGGAAAATCCCTGGTTAGAAATCGTTAAAACCGTTGCGACCGCAGCGATATTAGCCTTCGGAATACGCACCTTCGTCGCAGAAGCCCGATATATTCCTTCGTCTTCGATGGAACCTACCCTAGAAATCAACGATCGCTTAATTATCGAAAAAATTAGCTATCATTTTAGACAACCAGAACGCGGCGATGTAGTTGTTTTTTCCCCCACCCAAACGCTGCAAGAGCAAAACTTTCACGAGGCTTTTATCAAACGAGTTATTGGGCTTCCAGGAGACACGGTAGAAGTCAAAAATGGCAAAGTCTACATCAACAACCAACCTCTAAAAGAAAACTACATCGCAGAAAAACCGCTATATGATTACGGGCCCGAAGTCGTACCCAAAGGGCAATATCTCGTTTTAGGCGATAATCGTAACAATAGCTATGATTCTCATTATTGGGGCTTCGTTCCTTTAGAAAACATTATCGGTCGTGCCGTCGTGCGTTTCTGGCCGCTCGATCGCGCTGGAGAAATCGATCGCGAACCGATCGATTCCACACCAGAACAAAAAAGCTCCTTATTAGGGGAGCCTTACAGTTATCAGTTATCAGTGACCAGTTATCAGTGATTCAGCGCTCGGTTACTAGTTACCATTAGAGGGAGCTTTTTCAGCGACCAATTATTTAGTTTCCTCTCCTACTTTCCTCCTGAACTCCTGAACTTCTGAACTTTTAATATAAGGTTGCGATCGAGAAGTTTTAGCGAAACATACTGCTGACCGAACTATCCTCGTGAATGCGCCAAATCGCTTCCCCGATCAGATTTGCTACTGAAAGCACGGTTAGTTGCTCGAAGCAATCCGATTCGGGGAGAGGAATCGTATTAGTCACTATCACTTCTTCAAAAGTACCGCTCTTGAGGCGCGAGACAGCGGGTTCCGAGAAAACCGCATGGGTAGCACAAGCATAAACTTGTCTAGCTCCTTCTTGCCGCAGTAATCTAGCGCCTTCTGAGATCGTACCTGCCGTATCTATCATGTCGTCTACTAATACGGCAGTTTTGCCTTCGACATCGCCGATTAAATTGAGGACTTCTGCCACGTTATGCGCCTGACGGCGTTTATCGATAATTGCAAGGGGAGCATCATCTAATTTTTTAGCAAATGCTCTCGCCCTCGCTACCCCGCCGACATCTGGCGAGACGACGACGATATCTGAGAGATTTTTTCTAGCTAAATAATCGATAATGACCGGAGAACCGTAAACATGATCGAGAGGAATATCAAAATATCCCTGAATTTGCGCTGAGTGTAAATCCATTGCTAGGATGCGATGGGCACCCGCTTTAGTAATTAAATTCGCGACTAGCTTGGCACTAATCGCCTCTCGTCCTGCGGTTTTGCGATCGGCTCTTGCGTAACTATAGTAAGGAATGACTGCGGTAATTTGTCGTGCCGATGCCCGACGACAGGCATCGATCATAATCAGCAATTCCATCAAGTTATCGTTGACTGGCTTGCAGCAAGGCTGGATTAAATAGACATCGCAGCCTCGGATCGATTCTTGGATTTGGATATATAGTTCCCCATCAGCAAACCGCTTGCGAACCATCGGCCCTACATCCATACCCAAATAGCGAGCGACTTCTTGGGCAAGTGGAACGTTTGCCGAGCCAGAGAATAAACGCAGGCGATTGCTATCCGACAAAGGTTGAGATGTCGGGACAAAGGGGAAAGTGGCAGTATAGCTCACGGCAGATTCTCTTTCCTCAACTTAAGGCTTTTTTATCATCTCAGGTTTTGAGATTTTATGAGACAATTTTTTTCCAAATTCAATGATAGCTAATTAGTTTTTAAAATCTGTAATAAATGTTTATGCGGATCGACTTTTTTTTATCCGATCGCTCATATGACAAGCCAACAAATCTAGAAAAATTATTGTCCCATTTGTAAGGTTCCCACTAAACCTGAAAAAATAAACATCTAGTTTCCATTTTTTTAACGTGCAAAAATAAAGATTTTATGAAGACGCTATTAATTGTAGGAACGGATACAGATGTCGGTAAAACTGTTATAACTACCGCTTTGGCAGCTTACTGGCTTCACCATAAGCCCGATCGTGATTTGGGGATAATGAAGTTAATTCAGACGGGAATTGGGGATAGCGATCGCTACCTCGAACTATTTGGGACTAGTTCGTCGTTAGAAATTGTTGCTCCCCTGTCTTTTGAAATGCCTGTCGCTCCCCCGATAGCAGCGGACAAGGAAGGAAGAGATATCGATCTTGCAAAAGTTTGGCGGGTCCTTCAGTCTTTGGTGAAACAAAAAGATTTTGTCTTAGTAGAAGCTTTAGGCGGTTTGGGTTCTCCGATTACCCACGAACTTACGGTAGCCGATTTAGCTAGGGAATGGCGTTTGGACGTTGTTTTAGTCGTTCCCGTTAAACTAGGCGCGATCGCACAAACCATAGCCAATGTTGCCCTAGCACGTCAGTGCAAGATTACACTCAAAGGAATTATTCTTAATTGCGTACAACCCCGTACCGAACAAGAAATAGCCGACTGGACACCTATCGAACTAATACAATCGCTAACTTGCATTCCCGTTTTAGGTATTTTGCCTTATTTGAGCGATCTTAACGATACGGACAAATTGGCTCAAGTTGCTTCTAATTTAGATATAGAGAAATTTTTGCCTTAGTTACCTTTACACTCGGTTAGTTGTTAGCAACATTTTGCGATCGCTAACGACTAGCTAAAAATTTACGGACGAATTTTTTTTGCTCCACTAGATTTTATCTCGTGCAAGGAAACTCAAAAAAACCTAAAACTAACCCTACAAGATTTGCAAATAAGAAACTCAATTTGTTGAAGAAGAATTTTTAGAATCCTTTTGCCAATCGTTTTCTAAATTGGTTTATTTCTTGTGAATCTAGCATTTCTTCTTGGCATTTAGCGAGGAGTGCTGGAGTAGCAAAAATTTGCCCCAATCGCTGAATCCACATATCTAATTCTGGATCGCGATAATAATAGCGATGGAAAGAAAAACAGTACCAATCGTCACAATAGCGTGCTGCATATTCTTCTGGCGACATATCCATAGGAAACAGTTTTTTTGCCATTTGTTCGCAATTGATTGGTGCAAGTGGAAGCTGATTATTAACCTTATTCATATCCGTTCAGTTTTGTTACAAAACGTTACTGGCTACCATACTTTAACTTACTAAGGGACTTTTAACAAAGTGTGTTATGGTGGTTAATCTTGAAGCTTGAGACAGTTTTAGCAGGAATTTATAGACCGATCTCCCGCGATCGCAATAATGGTAAATAGTTTGTCAGACTCATTTTTAAGATGGCGATCGTCTAACTAAAGATAGATTTTTATCAATGATTGGTTAAGATTTGTTTATAAAATTAAGATGGCGATCGCACAAACCTGTAAAAATACTTAGCTAAATTTGGTTGCTTCTGTGCAAACAACTAGAAGCAAAAGTTATTAATGATTATTTAAAAAAACATTCTTATTTAGATAAAAACCTTGAATATCATTTAAAAGAGTTAAAAACAAAAGAGGTTTTTTATCAAACCACCAAAATCGAATGCAAAAAAGATTTAAGAGAATACTTGATTTGGTTATATGAGTAATTTATAAGTTTATTATGTTGCTTGTGCTATTCAATTAATTTTGCTCAAAAAACAAAATAAAGGTGGGTATTACCCACCTTTAGAAGAATCAAAACTATTTCATTTCTGCTTATGCAGGAACTGCAACCTTATCTACGGGTTTAACTTGAGTCAGGAGATTTTGTAATTCTTCTCCTTCAATCACTTCAGTTTCTAAGATTTTTTGAGCAATTGTTTCTAGGAGTTCGCGATTTTGTCTGAGGATTGCTAAGGCTTGTTGATGACCTCCTTCGACAATCTCTTTCACTTCATTATCGATCGCCTTAGCCGTTTCATCGCTAACCATGCGACGAGGATTCATCATGCCATCGCCGATAAAATTATTTTGCTGACCTTTTTCGTAAGCCAAAGGCCCTAAAATCTTACTCATGCCGTAGGTCGTTACCATGCGTTCGGCTAAATCTGTAGCGCGTTGCAAGTCATTAGCCGCCCCAGTAGTAATACTACCAAAAACAACTTCTTCGGCTGCGCGTCCGCCTAAAAGAGTCGCAACTTGATCGCGAATTTCAGATTCAGATAAGAGGAATCGATCTTCGGTCGGCATTTGTAAGGTATAGCCCAAAGCTGCCATCCCGCGAGGAATGATAGAGATTTTAGCAACTTTACCGCCTCCTGGCATGACTGCACCGACTAAAGCATGACCGACTTCGTGATAAGCGACGATTGTCTTCTCTTTATCGGAGAGGACGCGGCTTTTCTTCTCTAATCCTGCGACAACGCGCTCGAT
>JALOOL010000020.1 GCA_025454425.1 Hydrococcus sp. Prado102
CCAACCCAGGAATATCTTTGATTAAATTGCTTTTCCAATTATTAAAATCGCCTAAAATAGCTTGTTCTATATTCGGAATTGACGTTACCGAAAACTGAGATAGATCGATCGCATTGAGTTTTAATTCACCTAAGTCTGGATTCTGAGCTAAAGCCTCCCCTAAAGTAAGATTAGAAATCGAAAAATTCTTGCTGTTTAACAACTTTTGTACCGGAGCAATGTTACTAACCTCAATTTGCTCTAATTTGGGTATTGCTTGGACTAATTGATTGAGGGTTTGTTCTCCAATCAATGGAAATTCTGATAAAGCAATTTCGGACAAATTAATCCCTGAAATTTGGGCAATATTACCAACTGTAAAATTCTGAGGAGCTAGGGCATCTGCTACATCTCCTAACTTCAAAAATCGGTCTGGTGTATCGCCAACGTTCCAAGTTCGAGATAAGTCATATCCCGCTAGCTGATTGTACTCAGTTCCAAAACTTCCCGCCGTTAAAATCCCTGGTAAATCGGACAGAGAAATCTGATTCCAATCTGGTAGCTGTACGTTCCCTACTACCTGGTTGTTCCATTCCACTTCTACTGTTTGGTAAGGGATCGTCGAAGCGCTAACTGTTGCTATCGGCAACCAAGTTAGAATAATAGTTGATGGGATGGCTAACAAACGCCAAAACCAACTTTTCCAAGTCTTCACGGCTTTTGTTCCTCAATATTGGCAAGATTACTTAACAAACTCTCGCGATTCGGGCGATCGCGTCCAAAGCGTGCAGAACCCACTTTTTGCTACTCTGCCTTCTAGGGTCAAAGTCACGCCCAATCGCTCCACATCTTTTTCGCAAACTCGTTTCCTACCGCCACTGAGCAGCGTTTGATTCCACTGCATGAACTGTCGCGCATACTTTCCTTCGTGACTTCTTGCCCATTGAATCAGTTCTGGATGCGATCGCGCGAATCTTCCGGCTTCGCTGAGTCCCCAGTTCATCGCTTCGGCTTGTTCTAAGGTCAATTGGCGAGAACCAGTTGGGTCGAGTTCTGGAGGTTTGGCAAACAAAGGAATGCCCAAACCCAAAACGACACCAGCACCTAACGTCCCCAGCAGAATGAACCCAGCGCGAATTAACGCATACATATCCCAAGACACTTTGTCTAAAGCAGCTTTTCGTACTAAAGATTCAACCGTATTGGAGATGGACTGACTCTGCACGTCAAGAGCAGCTTGACTCTGCGCCTTATACATCTCTTCGGTTGTCCGAATCAGCGTCCGAATTCGATTGGTTTCCGCTTCAAAAGCAGCCTCGGCTGCTGTTAGCTCTTTTTGCCACCGTTGTTTCCAATCATCGAACAACTGGTCGATTTCAGACGGTTTAGCGTCGATTAACTGCTCTAAATCCCCAAGTGCCAGCATGACCGCAAACAAAGGGTCATCTTTCTCTACACCAGATTGATAAGCAATTTGCAGAATCTTGGCTCGATCTTCTGCACTTTTATTATCGAGAACCTGAGCCATCAAAGACTGGTTAAATTCTCCGGGCACTGATGTAGGAAAAAACGATTTCTGTCGAGGTCGATCTTCTTGAATCTCCTGTCCAGACAATAATTCCTCTAGTGCAGCTTCGAGATCCGCTTTTGTGTCTAATGTATCCTCTGGTTCAAATTCAAAGAATTTTTCATCTTCAACCTCAGACTGTTGCGTCGGCAAATTCGATTCTTGAACTGTCTCTTCAAGCACTTTGAGCCTCCGTTTGAGAGAGTGCAAGTAGTCCAGACTGTTCGATCTCATCTATTGTCTGTCGTAGAAACTTTGTCAGTCGCTGTCGAGATAAAATGGGCAATCCGCTATCCTCCAAGGCTAAACTAAAGGGAACGCGATTTTCTTCAAGGTAGTCTCGTTCAGTCGCACGAAGCCCAGGAAAACCGATATCGCTAAACACATACTTGTTTTTTGCCTGCTTGAACTCTTCTCGTTCGTCTACCGTAGTCCAGTCCAGACAAATCCCATAATTGCGGACAAAACAGTGAGGCAGTTTTCCCTCAAAGGTGTTGAGAGAATTGAGAAATAAATTAATACTGTTATAGCTGCCGTTGGAGAGAAACCACTTACAAATTTTGACTTCAGCTTTTGTGACAATTTCGCCATCAAGCAAGTTATTATCCAAGATCCAATAAGCCACTTGCTGGTGAATATTAGCAGGTAAATTGACTAAGACAGGATTGGTAAATGCCATTTCAAAAATCTGGTCAACTTTAGCCGATGATTTAGAATTCATCGCCGTAGCTTCATCAGATGCTTTAAAGTGGATATCGGTTATCCCATCATAAACTTCCGCTACATCGGGATTATTCGGGTCAGCATCGATAAGAATGTAGTCAATTTTATGACTCTCAAAGTAATGATTGAGGCATTTACAAAATAGGCTTTTGCCTATGCCACCTTTTTCCCCATCAACTAAGTGAATGGTTGGCATCTCATTCTTTTTTCCAATTTAATTTTCACTATCCTAAACATTTGCTCGATTCAAAAAATCCCCTAAGCTGGCTAACGTATTTATCTACTTGTCAAGATTTTCTCTCTACCTGTTACTCCAACTGGGTCAATTTTTCGATACCTAGCTCGCCTGACTAGCGGTTGATTCTCACTTCAAAGTCTGAAAAATTGGATTACTAATAATCTTTCCGACTCTCATGGAAATAAATTTTCAAAACACTTCTATCGAAGCGATTTTATTGCTGTTGATTATTTAGTTTTTATGAACCTACCAAAACTCCCTTTACTTTGTCGAGAAAGTAGTAATCTTTGGTGGCAAGTAGCTATATTTCTATTGATCTTGACAGTCCTTTGAATTAATTAATATCATTTCTCCGTGAACTTGCGTCTCCTCAAAAATCTCTCCTTAATTTCTTGGCATTTTTGCACGACAGACGCTTAAATGATTTGCTTTTTAAGTGGTGATATCTTAGAGGGAAAGAGGCGCAGGTTCTTTTAAGCGCGACACGCGACAAGAGCAAATTCGCGTCCTCCTCTGTGGTTAATTTTAAAAACCGATTTGATTATGTATAAATTTATAAAAAATTGGTATAAACATCACTGCTTTTAAGAAAAAACTGTAGTTTGCTTAATCATAGTTTTGCTCTCTAAAAAGCAAAATTTTTTGATTTACTAAACCCCAAGACGGATACAAGCACAAAACTTTGTTGGTAGGGTCAATCCAAAATCTAAAATCGAATGCAAATGACCCGCCCACCCACTCACCAGCCAATAAGGAAATTAATAAAATTGCTTCTACTGAAGCGATTAGAGTGAAAAAACAACAGTTTAAATTCAGTTTTTAAAAAAAATCAAACTGAAGAAAAAAAACTAGCGTTTTTGTCAAAACGAACAATCGAACAAATCCAATAAGGAGATTAATTTCATGGCTAAAACAATGACCTCTGCTAAACTCAGCCCAATGCAAAAGCACCTTGGTATTAGCCGCGAAGAAAAGCGTAAGTCAATGTTTCTCTACGTTGCAAGAGAACTGACTGGACGCTCCCTACATCGTGACTTAAAAGCTAAGAAGAAACAATTGGATTGGGAAAAGTTTAACGAATCATTCAACAGCTATTATGCTGATTATTCGGCTGATGAAATCCTCGATGAAATCCTCAGTAATGTCTATTGGCTGGCTAACGAACAAGCAGTAATAGATTTATATTTTCGTTACCTTGACGATGCTCAACGCAATGCTAATGGAAACGGCAGTAAAGCTGAAGAGAATGAGTTGGAATTTGCCAAGTAATCAGCAATAAATTGAAAAAGAACCGCATTAATTGCGGTTCTTTCTTTGCCCACCCACCCACTACCATTTGAGCTATTTTTTAAAGCGAACGCTCCTCTTTTTCTGATTTTTAAGCTTGAAGACTGAACGAAGAGTAACAATAATATAAATGCGATCTTTGAGGTGACTAACCAGGAGAATTTAACAAAGAAATTAAGTGCTAATTTGAGAAAATTTAAGCCACTGCTTGCTGTTTCTTCGCTTCATACCCTGCAAAGTTGACAAACAGACTCCAGACATCAGCAAACCGCAGTGCCAAATTTTGTTGCTTGAATGGTTTTAATTCACACTCATCCAATTGCAGTGCCTCAATCAGTTCTTTCTCTTCGATAAAAGACGAACTTACCCTCAATGACTTGTCCTTGCTGATGAAATAGTCAATCAGTTTTTCCTTCAAGAATTCCGATGTACCGCCACAATAGACGACTTCATTAAGTTGAGACAACGGTGGTAATATCTCATCGAGCCAATTAATAATTAACTGCCAATATTCTTTAGTGGCAGTTTTAATAGCTGCTTCAATATCTCCTTTTTCCTTAGTAGCTTTGTTTGAGTCAGTCGATTTAATTAAGTCCTCAACGAAAATATTGGTCGCAAGCTGTCTATCTCGATTGGCTTTAGCTGCGTTGTAAAAATCTTCTTCGACGGTACGGATACTAGCTTGGAATTCCTCCCGACTCAACCCCGATACTTTATTGGTGACTTTATCAATCAAATCGTAGAAGCCCAACTGCGTTGTACCGCTTTCAGTCCGTGATAGCGTACCTTGTCGAAACAGTAGCAAGCTGGTATTGCGGTAGCCAAACATTAAATAGACAAACGTTTGTTTTTGGAATCGTTCGATGGTTAGACGATTGGCATGGGACATTGCCAACCCGTAGCTTTCAGGATAACAGCGATATTTGCTCAATTCGACCTTTAATGGCTGTCCCTGAAAGAAAAACTGCTTTGCAGCTTTAATTAATTCTGTTTTTATTTCACTCGCATTGGCATACTCTCCATAAGGTAGAAGCAGTCCTAACTGAAGTTCGATTTCCAAGTGCATTTGCTCGATGGATGCGATCGCGGCTACGACTGCCAGTAATTTTGGCACAATTGACTCGTACTTGAGTTTTTTGATACTGACCGAGGCGCGGTATTCTTGTGCCAATCGTCCAACTACGTAGCAATCGCCTTCTGGATGTAATTGAACCCAGGCATTATCTTCTGGCTTGCCTAACCCAGACGATTGAGGTAGGTTCGATGCGGAAGAGACTGGCAGCTTCAATAACATTGCATCCATGCACAAGTGTTTAACTAGACCCGTTCCAGTGCTATACAAAACTTTGATGAGCGATGTCCCTGCATCTAGGCACATCACCAACTTTTTACTCTTTCTTCCCTTGCGTATCATGATGTTGCTGATTCTCCTTAATCATTGATGACAAATGTTCTGTAAGCTCTCGCCGAATTAATTAGTCAATTCCTCCCAACAAACTATCCATCATCGTCAGGTTCTTCTCTTGTCTGAGTTCCCATTCTTCCTCTTCCTCTTCCTCTTTAGGATGCACCTCTGTAGAGACATGGGACTGAAAAGGATCGTTAGTTGTCAAAAGTGAATCGAGCACGCTAGGATTCATTGTCATTGCCCTAGTCGGCAGCAGTCCCGCATATTCCCGAATTGCCTGCGCTCGACCTTCTAGTATGCCCAGGCATTGGATTGCTACAGAGCGCAGATTGGAATCGTCGGCAGAGAGGGTAAAAGGTAAGTACCAAGAGAGTGCAATTTGCCAGATGACTCCTTCTTTGCCTAGCGGTTCGTTCTGAAGAGCTTCGATTATTTGTCCTCGCTCGTTTTCCACGTCTGCTCTTAACTGAATGGTTGTCTGCTTTTGTCTTCTGCTGGACATAGCGGTTTGATTAGGAAGCCTTTTACTTTCCCTATATTTTGTTTCATCGGTTTGCTGATTAGCCTACTCTCAATTACTTTAATCTTGATTCGCTCAACTAGGTGAAATTGCCATCCCTATTTAGCGTTCCAACTGGCTTTATCTTTTGACTTTTTTTTCCTTCAAATCATTTTTCGACTTTCCCAAAATTCTTAAAAAATTCTTAAAAAACTTGAGATTAAATACTGTGCGTAAGAAGGCGGTCTCGTGAGCTAATGTAGTGCGGTTGTGTGCTATTTCTCCTGAATTTGACTGTTTTAATGGCTTATCCTGAGCGATCGTTTCGCACAAAAGCAAGCAAAGACGCACAAGAATTGCCTTCTTTTTTGCTGTAAAGATAGCTTGAAATAGCTTCGTTAGTCTTAGCAAGCAGTGATTTTGTCTATACAAAATCAGACTTTGTGTTCTTATGAATGCTCAAAATCACTTTTTTTGCATTCCGATAAAATTCCTTTTTATTGATAGCTTAATGTTGTTTCATCTCAATAATTATTACTCTTTTGTTACTTTAAAAAAAATAACTTTCTTTTAACAGGCGATCGCCTCGTTAGAAGAAAGTCTCAAAACGAAAAATAACAGAGAAATTGCATAAATCCAGTGGGGTTCGGTCGTTTGACAAACCAAAACAGAGGTACTGTATTTACTTGCTGAAAATCATCGGGGACAATGATATAGCGATCGCCGAAAAAATATTTTTGACGAGTTTTTTTAGATCGTCATAGCTTACTTTCTATAGGAAGTTAGCTTGCCAATAATTTTTCCATGCTTCATCTTTGAGGAAACAGCCAAGGGTAGTTGAAGCGTGAAAATACTTCCTTTCCCCAGTTCGCTTTGCACGGTTAGACTGCCGTGATGTGTCAAGGCTATAGCTTTTGCGATCGCTAACCCCAAACCCGAACCCCCAGTATGGCGAGAGCGATCGCTATTAACTCGATAAAAGCGATCGAAAATTCGTTTTTGTTCTGACACTGCAATTCCAATTCCCGTATCGCGAACCAGAATAATCGCATGACGGTCGCTGCGTTCTAAAATAATCGTCACTTTTCCACCAGCCGGAGTGTATTGAACCGCATTGACAATTAAATTAGAAACCAAGCGATAAAGCTGGTCTTCATCGCCAAAAACTTCTAAGGTAGTCGCCTCCAGTTGTTCAAAGGTTAGCGTTATCTGTGCAGCAAGTGCTAAAGTAGCCAGTTCTTCAACTAAATCGCTAACTAAGTCATTTAAGCAACACGGATGGCGACGTAAAGGCACAGATTGCTTATCCATGCGAGTTAATAGCAGCAAATCGGCAACAAGCTGGGTCAGCCGTCGATCTTGACGCACGATAGTTGTAAGAACGTCGCGTGCTTCCTTGTCTTGTATATAAGGCATTAAGAGGGCTGATTCTACTGTTGCTAGCGAAGCCGCTAATGGCGTTCGCAACTCGTGGGCAGCATCTGCCGTGAACTGTTCTATTTGCTTGTAAGATTTGTAAATTGGATGCATGGCTAACCCAGCCAACCACCAACTAGAACCGCCAACCAGAATTAACGAGATCGGCAACCCCAATTTCAGGGCCCATTTTACTCTAGCGAGATAATTCTCAAAGTCTTTGAGACTGCGCCCTACCTGGAAGTATCCCCAATCTTTTCGGTCTTGGGTGTGCAAGGATACAGAAATTTGGTGATAATCGTTGCCAAAGCGATCGGATAAAGTTTGCCAAGATGCCTTGTTGAACTTTTGAGGCAGACCCTCTGGATAAGTTCCGGCAATAGCGATTAAACGCCCAGATGTATCAAACAAACGAATGTAGTAGTTGCCTTGACTAATCGCGCTAAGAACGTGGCGTTCGGGACGCGATCGTTCCTTAGCACAACTCGTTTCTACCAAACAGAGATTGGGTAAAAGTTCGTAGACAATTGGCTCCAAACGTCTCGGTTGTTTAAGTTTTAATTCTAAGCTGTCATGCAATGTCCCTGCTACCGACTCTAATTCGTTGTCTAGAGCTACCCAATGAGCGTGAGATATTGCTTCGTAGACACCAAACCCGATCGAACCTAAGATTAACCCCATCACTCCCGCATAGGAGAGAGCTAACGAAGCACGAGTTCGGTTAAAGAGCTTGCTTTGACGCATGAACGTTCGGGTTAAGACAATATCCCACACCATGTAGGGTTTCAATAAGATTCCCATAGCCAAATGATTCTAGCTTGCGTCGCAGCAGGCGTACTTGCGCGGCTACAACATTACTAAACGAATCTGCCCCCATCTCCCAAAGTTGGTTGCGAATTTGGTCGCTAGTGACAATTTGATTTGGATGCGTCATCAAGTATTCCAGTAGCTGAAACTCTTTTTTGGTCAGCGAAACAACCTGCTTATCGCCCCCTTGAGTCAGAGAATAAACCGTTCGGGTTCCGTAATCCAAGCTTAAACTACCCGCCTGTAGTTGTTGCGGTTGCATCTGAGGCGTTCGGCGCTGCAAGGCTCGCAAGCGAGCTAACAATTCTGCCATACCGAATGGTTTGACCAAATAATCGTCCGCTCCCGCATCGAGTCCCGCTACCCTATCTTCCATCCTATCTCTAGCAGTTAACATTAATACTGGTAGCGGATTGTTCCTCGTACGTAACCTTTGCAGCAGTTCCAATCCCGATAACCCCGGCACTAACCAGTCGAAGATAGCTAGCGTATATTGCGTCCATTGGTTTTCTAGATAGCCCCAGGCTTCGGTTCCGTCAGTTACCCAATCAACGATATATTTTTCTTGAGATAGGGTTCGCCGAATGGCAGTTCCCAGGTCGGGTTCGTCTTCTAATAGCAGCACTCTCATAAAACTAATCTATCAATTAATCGCACGCGAGCTTTATTCGCTCCTATTGCTAGATTGACATAGATTTATGAAATCAGGATGAAATGCAAGATTTCGGTTCTATATAAGATTTTGTCCCGTTCTAGAATTACTTAATATAAAAATTAAAAGTGAGCCTACGACGAGAAGCGGTTAAATATTGCGAGGTTAATAAGGGAGGAAAAATATAAGTTTTGAATTGGGTTAAGCTTTGACAGCTTTCAAGAGGAAAAGGTGTTCTTTGAGGAATATCATTCCATCCTAAAATCAAGATACCTTCAGGACGCAGACATTGAGAACATTGATGAAAAGCTCGTTCAACTTCTTCTTTTTCATTAAGTCCCCAGCCAAACACTCCCGTGCAAATGATGAGATCGAAGTAATTGAGAGGAGAATAGTTTTGAAGATTACTTAAACTATCAATAATATGTTGTTTAGCTCCATATTTTGCTTTTTTGAAGTTTTTATCAATCGTCCAATAATCTCTAGCAAAGAAGTATTCTTTCGAGTAATATCTTGTAAACCAAGCACATCCCACAAACAAGATTTTATTGAAATCAGGGCGAGCGACAAAATAAGGAATAATGCTTAATTCAAGAACATAACGGCTCTCACTAAATAAAGGTAAATTGCCGCGACTCAAAAGCGCGATCGCCCAAGTTGCTATTTTAATTTTTCTTTCCCAAAAAGAAGCTTGGATAGAGAAAATTTTTCGTTCCATTGATTCAAATATTAAATAGCAGTAAGAAGTTTGCATACACTGATTGAAAAGGTATATGCAAGCTTTATTTACCCCTACAGATACTTCGACAGACTTTTGTAAAAGCGGGATAAAATATTAACTCGTTGAAGAATAACTTAGCTGCGGCATTTGGAATTCGGATTATTCAAACATACCCAATTTATACCTCTGTAACCTCCACCAGTAGTAGGGGTTTTTCTGTATCCCGTGTAGGTTTTATGCTGACAACATTTCTTCTTTTCTGCTCGATTACGATCTGATAATTCTCCAAGGTTTGCAGTAGAGTCGGCAGAGCGAGCGCGATTACTGTAAGTTGGATTTAAGTCATTTGCATTGGAAATGTTTGATGCAAAAGCTGGAAAAGTTAAAAAAACGCTAGCACTGGCAATTCCTACAAAATTAAGAAGCTTTTTAATTGAATTTTTTATTTGTGCGTTTATTTTTATCTCCTTGGTATCGCAATGCAGTCGCATCAATCGACTTTTTCATTGCGCTATTTCTCAAACAGCAAATCATTGAAAATTCTGGTCTAGCGTCGGTGCAAACAAAGATTATCGAAGTCTAGACCATCAAACTTTTTCAAAGATCGTAAGTTTGAACTCTTCTGGTTCCGAGTGGTATTTCCCGGTCGATCCCGACCATTGTGCCGTAGATTCTGTAATTCCAAGTATTGGCATAACCTGGGGTTTTAACACCGTTGAGATCGATTAATAGTTTTGTTTGGGCAGGTACGGGTTGAGAAAAAGCTATTGTAGCTTTTCTGTCATTCATAGAAACTTTGGCATTAATTTTTTCACCATCTTGATTTTTTACTTCAATCTCATCGCGAACGCTAATATTTTCTGGTAGTTCTATTGAAAGTGATGAAAGACCAGATTTTGGCACATCAATTTCAAAATGATGGACGGCATCTCGAACAAAAGAGCTACTAGGATGTGCGCCACTGTGAATATTAGAAGCAATAAGATTGCTGGAAATTTCACTTGCATTAGTAGCAAAACTTAAGGATATAATCGGCAAAGCAAATGCAGCAGTCAAGATTAATTTTTTCATGATTTGTCCTTGCAAAATTAAATGAATACTTCAGTTATTTACTAGCTTAAAAAAGCTAAATGAAATTCAGATGAAATTTTTGACTAAGTAACAACTTTTTTAGGGTCGATGTCCACGGATTTGTGCAACGCCAAGATTGAGTTCTGGCTCAAAATCAACGAGTTTGGCGTAAACTCGATATGACCAAATACCAGAAGTTCTTAAAAGAATGACTCGGTTCATATCAATTTCAAGCGTAGTATCAGGTTCCACTGGTTGGGGAAAATTAATTGTTACTGTGTTTTCATTAACAGAAGTATTAGTCTTTAATTCCTTTCCCGATCTTTCATGAACTGTAATATCATTTCTTACAGTTAATCCTGGAGGTACGCTAACTTTTAATTGTGAGATTGCTTTGCTCCCTTCAGGAATTTGTACTCTAAAAGTATGTCTAACCACTCGCGTGTTACTGCGAGGATATTGTACCGAACCATCAAGCGAAGGAACAGTAGCAAGCTGTGTTGTCTGGTTTCCATAAGCGGGGAAATTTAAGGCGGTAACTGCTAAGGAAACAGCAGCTATAGAAATTAGTGTTCTCAGCATATTTGCTCTCTCAAAGATTAAACAGAGATATTGGCAGAATCATTTTTTTAATAATTCTTTTAATAACTATGTTTTCAGTTTGAGATGAAATCAGGATGAAATTTTTACTTTTTAAGGTAAATTTATGTTGCTAATTTTTAGACCAAACAACTTACTTAATGTCTTTCTATACAAAAAATTTTACCAAGGATTATTTAGGCAAAAAAACTAAATAAATCGATTGTATTTAAAATTTTATTTTAATTTTATCTATTTTATTCGTTGTCTATTGCTCGCGTCTCGAAGACATCTTTTTGTTTATAAATTAAGATAAGCAATAGAAGAAAAAGCTGGACAAACCAGGGAGCAATCAATAAATTTAATAACAAACCGATGATGGCAATGATAAAAGCCATCATTCGAGAAACTTCTTCAGAAATATTTAGAGACAGGTAGGTTCCTGCTAGAGCGATCGCCAGTGAAACTATAGAGATTAAAGACATCACGCTCTCCTTTAATTTGAGAGATTGAATAAAACCCCCTCTACCCCTCCTTATAAGAAAAAGTAGAGGGAGGATTTAGTGTGAGAAGAAAATGAATATTTCCTTCATTAATATTATGTTGACGGGTAATTATGAAATTAGGATGAAATATCTGCGAACTAAGAGATATTTATTAATTTTCGCCTGACGACAATACAATAACGTTTAAGGGCGGTTGTCAATCGCGTGCTAAACGCTCTCAGAAACTTCAACTAATTAAAACGTAAATGTCGTTCTGAGAACCCCTATGAAGGCATCTTCATCATTCTGCTGGTCGGGGGCACTCAAATAAATTATCCCAGGCGTAATCGAAATATTGTCGTTGAGTGGATAGCGGTAGAACGCCTCTAAGTGCAAGGGAATATTATTAGAAGCATTTATAAAACCCAGTTCGCTAGGGTTCCCTAAATAGGGTTCGACACCAACAACTACGCCGCCTAAACTGCCTTCTTTAAGTAAATCGGGGAACGCTAAGGTCAGTGCGTAGTTCCAAATTTCACCTTCGTTGAAATTAGTATTGCGAACATCGGCAATTGTATATCCTCCCCAAGCACTAATGATAAATTTAGGATTGATTCGATAAGAGGCTTGAACGCCAAAAGAGTTTGTTTGAACGCCAGCATCTGTTCCGCCTGGGAAGTTAGCAAAACTCGTACCGACAAGACCTGGAATATCATCGCCAAACGTTGCATAGCCAAAGTTAAAAATGGGCGTACCAGGAGTGTTGTAGTTATTGATATAAGTAAGCGCGAAGGTTAGATCTTTCGTAGGAGTAAGAGTTACTTGTCCCAAAGCTGCGTAACTTCCGTTGAAGAATCCAGCCCCTTCACTAGGATTGGGTGCATCGGCAAAAGTAGCGAGATAGCTACCACTGAGTTGCGCGATATCTCCAAACTTGAAGTTGAAGCCCGCACCTGTACCGCCCCCTATTAGGTAAATAGCATTGTGAGAGCCAAACAAAGATAAAGCACCCGAACCGCCACTGCTACCATCATTGATAGGCTCGTTACCCGTCGTCGGTAAATAATCGGTATTCGCTCCATAAGTAGCAGTCACGAAGAAGTTAGCCCAATCGCTTACTGGGAAGTAGTACGATAAGAAATCTAAAATGACATCATTGTCAGAATAGTTTTGAAAAGTCAGCGTGCCTTCAGAAGATCGGACATCAGGATTTGCGCCTGGATTTGTGGGAAGAGCAAAAGGAGGCGAATTTCCTGCCGCTAGTCCGGTAGTCAAAACATCTTCTCCTGTAAAGCTGGTTTCTAGATACAGACGCACCCGATTTTGAAAAACAATTTGGTTATCCGTTCCGCCATTATTGGTAGCCCCAGCAACGCCAAAAATGACTTCGCCACTAAGTTTAGTAGTAGTCGAGAACTGATGGTCTTCGAGGAAAGAAACTCGTCCTTCGAGGTTATCGACTCGTCCTCCCAGTGTTGCTAACTCTGCTTCAAATTCTTGTGATAGACGTTTAAGGGTATCAATGTCTTCTTTGAGAACGGCAACATTTTCCCCAATTAAACGCTCCATCGTATTTATACAGGCATTTAAACCCGCAGCAAACTCCCAACGAGTCAGTGCGCGATTCCCTTTATAGGTACGGTCGGAATAACCAACGATACAGCCGTAGCGTTCTACTAAACTCCGCAGTGCCTCATAAGCCCACTCAGTTGGAGCCACATCCCGTAGTTCATTGACGTTAGTGACTTGCCCCATCGGATCGTTTTGACTGAAATCAAAAATTTCAGTAGGAGAATTTTCTGTCTGTTGAGAAGTTTTTTTAATCTCATCAGTTGGTGCAGCAATGGCATTATTAGTTATCAATAAAGAAAATCCTAGAACGGCTGGAATTCCAGCTTTTAGTATTAACTTTGACACGATTTTTCCTCACACTAATACTTATTAAGTTTTTTCTCATTGATTTGAGATAATTATTAAAGGTATGAGGTGAAGATGAAATCAAGATGAAATTTTAGAGGCTGTTTGGAAAAAAATATAAATTCTTGACGGTATTTCCACCAAGAAATCATCAAAGCTTAATATCTATTTAAGTCTAATTATGTTCTATAAAAGGATTAGAACGCGATCGCCTTTCGCGTTCTCTGTCAAAAAAGTAGTTATTTCTAAAATTCAGTTAATTTCAGATAACATTAACCCAGAAATCAGCGACAACAATTTTGCCATTGCGATTAAATTGTCCCCAAAGCTTATATTTCCCTGGTTGAGGAAAGCTTGTCATAAATTGAACTTTTTCCTTTGAAGGATCTTTCATAGCGTGAGCATGAATGTAATCTGCTTCTGTGAGTGGGGATGATTGTTTAAGAATAACTAAATGACCTTTCTCTCCTAAATAAAGCTGTAAATCTGTAATCGGTCGCTCGTTAGCTGCTTGTTTTAGATCGAAGGTCAACATAACTTCTTGACCTACTTTTAATTTGGGTTGAGAAAGGGTCAAATTTACCGTAGTATCGCCTACTGTTTTAGTATTATTCAAATCAATTTTAGGAGCAGATTGACTATTTCCTGGCACTTGAGTTTTTAGGATTGAAACTTCTTCTTTTTGTCCTGATGGTTTACCCAAAAACGTATTTTGAATTAAAACGCTTTAAAAAATCTTAAGATTTAAAACAATAAAAGATTTATGAGGTTGAGAGCGCAACTGTAATAAATGTACTGCTAGTTATTTTTTTCATATCAGCTTACAATCCTTTTAAAGAGCTTTATTTCTAGTCTATTAACTACCGATGAAATTGAAATGAATTTTTTTTCGCTTTTGATGAAAAAAATAGCGATCGCGGTTAAAGTTTTTTGACTCAACCTATTGATTAAAAGAAAAACGACCGTCTACTTTTTCTCCGTTGAGATCTGCCGTCATTTTCACTTGATATTGACCTGTTGCTTTTTCAGGAAGTAATGCAGTGTAATGCTTTCCATCAGCATCATATTTGAGGTCTAGTTGTTTTTGAGAGCCATCCGGTAACTGAACTTGAGCCGTCACTTTAGCATTAGGAATAGCTTCATGGTTATCACCTTTTTGTAAATACAAATCTAAATGAGTTCCGCTATCTTCTTTTTCTGGTACTAACTCTAAATGATATGCGCCGACTTCAACAACTTGACCGCCTTGTGAAGCTTCAGGGTGGTCTGTTTTCGTCTCTGATTTTTCCGTTGTTTCTGAAGGAGAATTAGCAGGAGAAGCAGCCGGACTACTGCTAGGATTGCTTGCTTGGTTATTATTACTACAAGCACCTAAAATTAATAATCCAACACTGCCCAGAATAATTAAAGATAATTTAAACGATCTCATTGGTTTGACTCCTTTTGTAATTTACTGCTTATTGTTGAGTGATAAGTGAGCGATTCTTCTCCATCCCACCCATCCATTCCCAATCTCTAATCTTACTGCTCGAAAACGGCTTCAACAGCCTTTCCATCTTGAATTACTGTTATCTTTTTCGGAACTAAAAACCTCCCAAATTGTGAATATAAAGCTGGCAAAACTAACAAGGTTAAAGCAGTAGAAGTAAATAATCCTCCTAGTACGACAACAGCTAAGGGATTAAGAATTTCTTTACCCGCTCCACTTCCAAGAACAAGGGGAATCATTCCTAATGCTGATGATAAAGCGGTCAATAAAATAGCTACTAAACGTTCCATCGAACCCTTAACAATGACTTCTTTTAAAGGCATTCCCTCCGCTAATTTATGGTTGTAGTTATCGACCAATAACAATCCATTTCGAGTTGCTACGCCAAATAAAGTAATAAATCCTACCATTGAAGGAACTGAAAGAACGCCACCACTCAAAGCCACAGAAATAACGCCACCGACTAAAGCTAGAGGTAAATTAATCATAATCGTGGCGGTAGCAGGGATAGTTTTTACCGCAAAGTAAATCAGAATTGTAATGACAATAAAAGCAATTAATCCTGCTATTAATAAAGTTTGAGTTGCTTGTTCTTGTGCTTGAAATTGACCGCCATATTGAATGTAGTATCCAGCAGATAATTGAACTTGTTGCTGAATTTTATTGCGAATATCTGTAATAACTGAACCTAAATTGCGTCCGTTTACATTGGCAGAAACAACAATGAATCGAGAAACATTCTCTCGGTTGATAGTATTGGGACCAGTTCCATAGTCAATTTGGGCAACTTGGGCGAGGGGAATTTTTTGACCGTTTGGCGTATCGACTAATAAATTGCGGATAATTTCTAGATTATTCCGGTAACTTTCCGGTAGCCATACGACTAGATCGAACACTTGTTGCTGTTCTAAAACCTGGGAGACAGTTCGCCCATTGAGTGCAGTTTCAACGATTTCGGCTAAATCTCCTACAGCTAACCCATAACGTGCAGCAGCAGTGCGATCGAATTGAATTTGGATCTGTTTGATAGGAACTTGGGGTTCGAGTTGTAAATCGACTACGCCTGGAATATCGTTCATCGCTGCTTCTACTTCTTTCCCAACGGCGCGAAGTTCCTCTAGATCGGGACCGAAAATTTTCACGGCGATCGCACTTCTAACCCCTGAAAGTACCTCATCCATGCGATGGGAAATAAACCCGCCAATATTAGCTGCTACGCCTGGAATTTTGGCAAATTCCTCTCTTAATGTCTCAATCCTCTTTTCCCTATCTTTTAACCCTTCCTCGCTTATCTCTACATCCAATTCGCCAAAATTAACCCCTCCCACATCGCTATCCCCTGGTGCGCGTCCAGAACGAAATGCGATCGCGTCAAAGTTAGGATCGTTTTTCAATGCGTCTTCAATGGCTAAACCTACCTGATTTGTGGCATTGAGAGATTCGCCTGGATAGAGAGAAGTAGCAATAACTAAACTACTCTCTTGAAATTCTGGTAGGAAAACTCGTCCTAAATTGGGCAAAACGATCGCTGAGGCGACTAATCCAGCTATAGCAACAATTAAAACTATCTTGGGACGGTGAATGGAGAACATCAAAGCTGGACGGTACAATCGATGAGATTGGCGGGCAATCCAAGTTTCATCGTCGGGCAAACGTCGATTGACCAGCAATAAAGCACACAGGGCTGGAGTTAAGGTTAGGGCAACCAAAGTTGAAGCGATAATCGACAGTAAATAGGCAACTCCCATCGGCGTAAAAATGCGACCTTCTACGCCTGAGAGAGCAAAAATTGGGGCAAAGACAACGGCAATGATAACGGTTGAAAAGAGAACGCTTACTCGCACTTCAATCGAACCGTCAAAGACTACCTTTAGTGGGGAAACTGGGTTTCCGGCGAGTTGATTTTCTCTGAGACGGCGATAGACATTTTCCATATCTACAATGGCATCATCTACTACCGAACCAATCGCAACGGCTAATCCTCCCAACGTCATTGTATTGATGCCTTCGCCCGTCCAATTGAGAATTATCATCCCTAACAGCAAGGATAAAGGTAAGGCGCTGAGGCTAATGATTACCGTGCGCCAATTCATCAAGAATAAAATCAAGATAACCGAGACAATAATCGTGCCATCTCGCAAAGCTTCCTCGACGTTCTTTACTGAAGCTTCGATAAAATTTTCCTGACGAAAAGTGACGCTAACCTTAACATCCTTGGGCAGACTCGGTTTAATTTCCTCCATTGCCGCTTCTACTGCCCTGGTTACGGTTGGCGTATCGGCAGCAGGCTGTTTGTTGACGACAACGATAATTGCCTTCTTGCCATTTAAACTACCATCGCCGCGTTTGAGTGCCGCACCAATTTTTACATCTGCCACTTGAGAAAGTAGGATTGGCGTGCCATTTCTGGCTGTAATTGCCGATTTTTCTAGCTGTTCGATAGACTCAATCCGTCCGACACCTCGAATTAATAATTCTTGGTCTGGAGTAATCAAAAAGCCGCCAGGAGCATTGACATTGGCTTTTTCAACCGCTTCGGTAACTTCTTTAAGAGAAACATTAAATTCTTTGAGCAGATTGGGATCTACCAAAACTTGATACTGACGTTCGTCGCCACCAAAGATTACGATCTGAGTTACGCCAGGAACGGCTAGCAAACGGTTCTTGACTTCCCAATCGACAATTCGCCGCACTTCCATCAATGGAGTGGTTTCAGTCGTAAAGGCGTATTTGATAATGGCTCCCAGTGGAGAGTTGACAGGAGAAATTTGTGGAGGTTCTACGCCTTGGGGAAGTTGGCTAGTCGCTTGCTGTAACCGTTCTTGAACTAATTGACGGGCGCGATAAATTTCTGTATCCCAGCCAAAAATGACTTTGACGACGGAAATACCAACCGCAGAAGAAGAGCGCACCGTTTCAACGCCAGGAGTGCCATTAATTGCACTTTCGATGGGGCGGGTAACGAGAGATTCTACTTCTTCTGGGGCAAGTCCGGGGGCTTCTGTTTGGATTTCAACTTGGGGCGGGGCGAAGCTAGGAAAAACATCCAACGGCATTTGCGTAACGACGCGAATTCCCCAAAGCGTGATGAGGATAGAGGCGATAACCACTAGCCACCGTTGTGCGATCGACCATTTGACGATGGAATTGAGCATTGAGCAGAGTTTTTTAGCTGTCGATCTCAATTTCACATACGAAGATGAAATCAGGATGAAATTTTTACTAATCTGGTATCGCTGTAACTATCATTAGCCCCCATACCAAACCCAAGCGAACTTTTGTGGCACGACGTATATTAAATTTGGCTTTGACAAGTAAGCGATGAAATTCAGCTTGGGTGTAACACTGTTGATAAGAGCGATCGAACACTTTTAAGAAAAAATCGCAAATTTTACACAATAAGTAATCTCTGCACCAATCGAGAATAATTACTTTACCATCAGGTTTGAGAACGCGCTTCATCTCTTGCAGGGCAGCATCGGGTTCTTCAAAATAATGAAACGCATTAGCAGAAACGATCGCATCAAAACTATTGCTAGAAAATGGGAGTGCTGAAGCACTGGCAACCTCAAAAGAAACATTGGGATAGTCAAGACATTTTTGCCGTGCGATCGCCAACATCTTTTCTGAAATGTCTACTCCAACAATGGGTTGCGTCGGATGTTCGTTTAGTAATAACCGTTCAAACTCTCCCGTACCGCAAGCAATATCCAGTACCGTAGCTGTAGAGGGAATTTGGACCCAGTTTTTTAAAAAAGACAGCGTATCGGTAATATACTTCCTCCAGCGTCGGTCGTATATATTTGCCATTCGGTCATATTGTTGGCGCACTTCTGTTTCAGTCATTTGGAAACTTATGCTTGGATATTTACAATTCCCATCATCCCCAAATCCTCGTGGTCAAGGATGTGGCAGTGATAGACCGTTTTTCCAGTAAAATTGCGAAAAGGAATGCGAATGCGAACCGTTTCGCCGCCACGCACCAAAACCGTATCTTTCCAAGCGCGATAAGGTTCTGGCTGCCCATTGCGCGATACAATTTGAAAGCGATTGATATGCAAATGGAAAGGATGATCCATGCGGTCTGGATCGACGTTGATTAACTCCCAATCTTCAATCGTATTAAGCTTAACTTGGGTATCAATTCGATCCATATCAAACGTTTGACCGTTAAAAGTAAAACTCATTCCCATACCAGAACCCATGCCCATTCCCATACCGGACATCGACAATTCAAAACGCCTGACTGTCTCAGATTCTGGTAGCGTTTCTACGGGAATGAGTTGTTTAGGCAAAGGCAGGGTAGCAACGGAACCTTGATAACTCAGGGTTGCCAAAACTTGAGGGCTGGTTTGAGAAGAGTTCCCCATCATATGACGACCGCCCATCATGCCCATTCCTCCTCCCATCATTCCCATCCCACCGCGATCGTAGGGTAAAGTTAATAGACGATACTGTCCTGGTTCTTTTTCTCCGCGCACCAATACTTCGGCTCGTTCTCCAGGTGCGAGTAGCAGTTCTTCTAATTCTATAGGTGCGTTTATGCCTCCCCCATCCGTGGCGATTAAATAAAGCGGATGATTTTCTAGAGAAAGTCGGTAAAATCGAGAGGGAGAAGCATTGAGAATTCGCAAGCGCAACAAGCCGCCCTTGGCGATAGATAAATTGGGATTGACTTGACCGTTAACTGTCAGCAATTGCCCCTCGCGTCCCAACATCATAGCCATGTGGTTTGGCGGTAGAATGCGTCCACTTTCATCTAAATCGAAATCTTTTAACACCAGAAACTCTTCTTTTGCTGCTTGGATTTCTGGAATTTCATCCAATTCGCCCCGAACGATAAATAGACCTGCTAATCCGGCAAATAACTGTTCGGCAACATAACCGTGATGGTGGGGATGATACCAAAAAGTACCGGGGGGATGGTTTTTGGGAATGGTAAATTTGTAGGTTAAACTTTCTCCTGGTGGAATACTGAGGAAAGGATTATCTGCATTGCCAGTTGGAGGAACGTGCAGTCCGTGATAGTGCAGGTTTGTGGGTTGAGAAAGGTTATTGGTGAAACGGATGCGGACGGTATCGCCTGCTTTTGCCTCTAGGCGCGGTGCGGGCACTTGTCCGTTATAACTCATCAGATAAGCTTGTCTGCCTGCTAAAGTTACAGGGCGATTTCCTGTTTCGAGATTTAGTTCTAACAAACCACTGGCACTTTTATAAAGTTTGGAGGAAGCAGAAGATGCTTTATGGCTTTGTGCAATCGCCCAATTCGCTACTGATGCTGTCGCCACACCAGCAGCACCGAGGAGAAAAAACTGTCTGCGGTTAATTTTTGACATAATTGAGTCTTTGGGAAACTATAGCTTGACAATACTGAAGCTCATATCTACCTCTGTGTCTTTTCACAAGTATTAGCTCAACTTCTGCCAGGTTTTTCCACCATCTTGAGATTGAAAGACGGTGTTGTTCTCATTCACTGCGTAAAGTATTTGAGGATTATTAGGTGCGATCGCCAATTTAACCACCACTCCTCCAGTTTCAGTCCAGAGTTTTTCCCATATCTTACCACCATCATTGCTGTGATAGATACCAGGTGCAGACTGGAGAAAGCGATAGCCATACATGATAGTTCGCTTGCCTTCAGCGAGCAAAGCTAGACTAATAACAGGAGCTTCTTGAGTATTGGGAACTAGCGTCCAGTTATCGCCACTGTTACTACTTTCATACATTCCAGAACGAGTAGTAGCGAGTACGCGATTGGGGTTGGTTGGGTCAACTGCCAGTTCAAAAGGAGCATCATTTAACCCAACCATGCGAGGTTTAGTCCAAGTTTTGCCACCATCCTTAGAAAGATGAAGTCCTTGCGCTCCAGAAGCAGGAAAACCATAGAAAATATTGGGGTTACTCGGAGCGATCGCTAAAGCATGAAAATCTACTCCTGGTAAAGAGATCTGTTGCCAATCTTCTCCTTGATTCTCACTGACCTGAAATCCTAAATTACCGCCCGTAGGAGGGTGTCCGCTAGAATAAAAGCGATTGCTATTAGTCGGATCTGCGGTAAAGCCCATATAATCGGCTCTTTGTTTGCCCATCCAAAACCACTTTCCTGTTTCTGAGCGTTGTAGTAAGCCATTGTGACTAGCAACGTAGATAATATTAGGGTTATCTAAATTGACTGCTAATCCGTGAACGTGATTGTTTGCTTGCCAATTGGCTGCTGGAGAAAGAGATATATTTACAGCCTTTTGTTGAACCTTTGGTTGAGGAGTAGATGCACTCGTTGGCAGATTACTGATTGGCTGTTGGCTAGAACGTCCAAGAAACAATCCCAAACCTCCGCCGAGAAATAGAAAAAAGGCGATAGGGATGGCGCAGCAAGCTATCATAGCTAACCCCATCCATTTCATACCGCGATCTTTTGGTTCTGGTTGACTCATACGATTAATCCTTCTGTGGGTAGGTGACATTGGAATAAAGAAAAACTCTCTAGAGAGTTTTTCTTTAGAGAGTTGATGGCAAACTTTGTACTTCGCGTAAAAGCCTACTGTCCGGGCGTGCGGTTCATCATGTCTTGCCCAGGACGGTTGTTCTGGTTATTCATCATGCCTGGCATATCATCCCTACCCGTCATGCCTGGCATATTTTGCATCATACTCATCATGGAGTTGCACTTCTCCATCATTTGTTGATTTTTCTGTGCTGGTGTTGGTGTTGCCTGCGCTTGAGTTAGAGTTGTTTTTGATGCAGAGGGTGTTGCAGGCTGGTTATGGTTACGGGCAAACGCTGGAATAGCTGTTAGCCCCAACAGTGCTAAACCAGCTACAGTGGAGCTAATTATTGTCTTAGTGCGTGTAATCATGCTTATTTTTAATCCTCGATCGACTGTGAATTAACTAGTTCCTTGGTAACTAAAACCATGATAGAGTCTCCAGTTGACTAGAGAGTCAAGCGCGTTCAAAATTCAAAGTTTTTAAAAAAAAGTAGAAAGATTGAATTTTGAATGGTTCGAGCTACCCCATAAATATCAAGCGTAATCGCTAAAAATGAAATCAGGATGAAATGTATTACTGTTTGAAAAGAAAAGTGCAATCCGCGAGGCGATTCCGTTAGCGTTAGCCTGCCGTCAAGCATAGGAAATCGCGCCCCTAAAAGTTAGGCTGGTATTGAACAAAAAGATAGAAACTCTCTGTAATGATACAAAAAGGATTACGAAGGCAACCTGGAAAGCCAACAGGGATAGTCGGTAGAATCGTCGGCTACATAATGGATATTTATAACCGTGAGGATAATCATTGGACTAGCTCATTACTAGAAATTAGCGAAACGAGCAAAGTGCTTGAAGTTGGTTTTGGAACGGGATTAGCGATCGCCGATGCTGCAAAGATAACAACACGCGGTCATGTTTACGGGATTGAACTTTCCCAAACCATGCTGCAAGTTGCTCAAAAACGAAATCAGAACGCTATTAAATCCGATCGCGTGAGCCTTCAACTCGGTAATGTAATGGCATTGCCGTTCGAGGACAATTACTTTGACTGTGTTTATTCCATCAACTGCATTTACTTTTGGGAACCGCCAACTCAAGGTTTAGCTGAGATCTATCGCGTTCTAAAACCAGAAGGAACTGTGGCGATTACTGCCCGTAATAAAGATAATGAGGTTTATGCTCGGTGGAAACCCCATTTAGTAAGGGATTTACTTCAATCTTCTGGTTTTGTCGATGTAAAACCCCTCAATGGATTGAACCCCAAGCATCCGATTTATTGTGCAATTGGTACTAAGCCTTTCACTTGAAATAACAATTAGAAATGAAATTGAGATGAAATCGTTCTACCTCAAAAGCAGGAACTTACCTTCCTTTCGGCAGATAGACGAGAGTACAAGGATATTCCTCTTAGGATGAAACCGCAGGGTTAAATAGCCATTCTGCGTTTGTAATTTCTCGACTGGAGGGTAAAACCATGACCAATACTCAATCGCATCAATCTCTTTTGGAAACTTGTATTAAGGCTTGTTTTGACTGTCTGCAAGATTGCGAAAATTGTGCTACAGCTTGCTTGGATAGCGATATGGTGCAAATGATGGCGCAATGTATCAAACTATGTCGAGACTGTGCTGACACTTGCGATATGTGCGCTCGCTTCATGTCTCGTAACTCCGACCTTCACGCACAGTTGTGCCGCGTTTGTGCCGAAGCGTGCGATCGCTGTGCGGCTGAATGTGAAAAGCACGACCACGACCATTGCCAACGTTGTGCCCAGTCTAGCCGTCGCTGTGCTGAGTCTTGTCGCCAGATGGCAGCAGCAATGGTGTAACGAGCAACTGTTAAACAAGAAAAAAAGAAGGCAAGGGGGAAGCGAAAAAACTTCTCCCTTGCTCTTTGGTTCTATAAAACAAAAAAGTTTCTTTCACCTCTTGACACTCTAGTAGACTGGAGACTTGACAATGAAAGTAGTCGATCGCAAAAAGATTGAAATTATGACGATACAATTCAAAGTTCCCAAGATGGCTTGTTCGGCTTGTGGTGAAACGATTACCAAAGCGGTCAAAGAAGTTGACCCATCTGCAACAGTGCAAACCGATCCGAAAACTAAGCAGGTCGAGATTGAAACGCTTGCATCAAAAAGCGCGATCGCACAAGCGATTACAGCCGCAGGATATCCGGTGAGCGATCGTTAATTCTCCTTTGACAACCATTTAGGAGGTGTTAGATGGAACGTACTAATTTAAAACTGCGGGGCATGAGTTGCGCCTCTTGTGCCAGTAACATCGAAGACGCAATCCGCTCAGTACCGGGTGTCGATCTATGTAACGTTAATTTTGGTGCAGAACAAGCTACTGTCAGCTATGACCCTAGCCAAACTGATGTAGCAGCGATTCAAAATGCCGTCGATGCGGCAGGATATTCTGCCGTACCCATGCAAGATGACGTACTTGCTCCAGAAGACGATACCGAACGACGATCTCGACTTGCCGAAAATCGAAAACTAACCCGCAAGGTATGGGTAAGCGGGGTTATTAGTACCATTATCGTCATCGGTTCGCTACCTGTTATGACTGGGTTAAACATCCCTTTTATTCCCATGTGGCTGCATGATGCTTGGCTACAATTAGTACTGACTACTCCCGTACTGTTTTGGTGTGGTTCGTCCTTCTTTATTAATGCTTGGAAAGCTTTCAAACGCCATACGGCAACAATGGATACATTAGTGGCGATTGGTACGGGTACGGCTTACCTCTACTCTCTATTCCCCACCTTCTTTCCTCAGTGGTTTATCGAGCGGGGACTTAGACCTGACGTATACTTTGAGGCAGCATCAGTCATTATTGCCTTAATTTTGCTTGGAAGATTGTTAGAAAATCGTGCCAAGGGTCAGACTTCAGAAGCAATTCGCAAGTTGATGGGCTTACAAGCGAAAACGGCACGAGTAATTCGTAACGGTACAGAGGTAGATGTTCCCATTGCCCAAGTCGTTTTGGGAGATATCGTTCTAGTGCGTCCTGGGGAAAAGATTCCCGTCGATGGTGAAATCGTTGAAGGTTCCTCGACCATTGATGAGGCGATGGTGACGGGTGAAAGCGTCCCCGTGAAGAAACATCCTGGCGATGAAGTGATTGGCGCGACGATTAACAAAACGGGCAGTTTCAAATTTCGCACCACGCGAGTCGGGAAAGATACATTTTTAGCGCAAATTGTCAAGCTAGTACAGCAAGCGCAAGGTTCCAAAGCACCGATTCAACGTTTGGCAGATCGCGTTACTGGATGGTTTGTCCCTGCGGTCATTGCCATTGCGATCGCTACTTTCATTATTTGGTACAACGTCATGGGCAACGTGACGATGGCATTAATCACGACAGTAGGCGTATTAATTATTGCTTGTCCCTGTGCCCTTGGTTTAGCTACTCCAACTTCAATTATGGTGGGAACGGGGAAAGGTGCAGAAAACGGTATTCTCATCAAAGGCGCAGAAAGTCTGGAAATGGCGCACAAATTACAAGCGATCGTCTTGGATAAAACGGGTACGATTACCCAAGGTAAACCCACAGTAACCGATTTTGTCAGCGTCAAGGGAATCGCTAACAGTAACGAATTAAATTTACTGCGTCTCGCAGCTTCCGTCGAACGAAATTCCGAACATCCTTTAGCAGAAGCCGTAGTCCAATATGCCCAGTCTCAAGGGGTAAAATTAGATGATGCTAGAGAATTTGAAGCGATCGCGGGGAGTGGCGTACAAGGCTACGTAAGGGATCGATGGCTGCAAATTGGTACGCATCGCTGGATGAACGAATTAGGGATCGATACCAATACCTTGCAAAAGGATTGGGAGCGATTGGAGTATTTAGGCAAAACCGTCATTTGGATGGCTGTAGATGGCAAAATTGAGGGGATTATGGGCATTTCTGATGCAGTAAAACCCTCCTCAGTCCAGGCAATTCGAGCCTTGCAAAAAATGGGGCTAGAAGTGGTGATGTTGACGGGAGACAACCGCCGTACCGCCGAGGTTATTGCTCGTGAAGTCGGGATTAAACGAATTTTAGCTGAAGTTCGACCCGATCAAAAAGCTGCCACTGTCGAACAAATTCAAGCGGAAGGCAAAATTGTAGCAATGGTAGGAGATGGGATCAATGATGCACCTGCTTTAGCTCAAGCAGACGTAGGAATGGCGATTGGTACGGGAACCGATGTCGCGATCGCAGCTAGCGATATCACTCTAATTTCTGGCGATTTACAAGGCATTGTGACGGCAATTCAACTGAGTCGCGCCACCATTCGCAATATTCGTCAAAATCTCTTCTTTGCTTTTATTTACAACGTCGCAGGCATTCCCATTGCTGCTGGTATTCTCTATCCCTTCTTTGGTTGGCTACTTAGTCCCATTATTGCGGGTGCAGCAATGGCGTTTAGTTCTGTGTCGGTAGTAACGAATGCTTTGCGTCTGCGGAATTTTCAGCCCAAAACACTTGGTTAGAGGAATGAAAACATGAAAAAAATTACCTTTTTCGGGACGTTAATCGGATTTGGATTTCTACTTGGAGTAGTTTCAGGAGCGTTAGGTTAGGAGGTGTAGAAATGATTAACAGAAACGCGCTCGCAAGTACTATCGCGAGTTTAGGACTGGTGTTAGGAATAGCTTCAAGTGAAGCCGTTGCCCAAATGCCTCATAATATGGATGAGATGCAACCCTCTCAAAACCAGCCAACCGAACAGTTTCAACGTATTGAACAACCGTTAGTTAATAAAATTGTCGTGACGCTAGGCGGATTGGGACTAATTGGTCTAGAACTCTGGTGGTTCTTAGGGAGCAAACCCAAATCTGCAAAAGCGACTGCACAAGCAGGAATCCAAGAAGTAACCGTTACTGTAGATGGTGGTTACGAACCCAGCCAAATAGTAGTACAAGCGGGCCAAAAAGTTCGGTTAAACTTCGATCGCAAGGATGCCAGCAGTTGTCTTGAAGAAGTCCGCTTTCCCGACTTTGGCATCGCTCAAGCCCTACCGCTCAACAAAGTTACGCCAATTGAGTTTACCCCACAAAAATCTGGCAGCTACGAGTTTACCTGTGGGATGAATATGTTCCGAGGAGTCGTTGAAGTCCAGTCGGCAAATACAACGGCGATCGCTCAGAGATTATAGCCATTCAAAAGAGATTCAATCTCACGTTCACTTTTAGAGATGGGTAATGCCATTGGGAAAAAAGCAAGAGGGCAAAAAAATCCTCAATTCCTTCGCCTTTTGTCCTCTCCTATCTCACTCCATCAAAACTAATTGAATTGAAGAATTGTGACATCTACATTGATAAGAAGGTTGACTATGTTTGTTGCTCAAGAAGAACTAAAAAAAATTGGTTCAGTTGCCAACGAGAGTGGTATCCCAATTAAGACAATTCGCTATTACGATGAATTAGGTCTTCTCAAAACAATGGGTAGAACTGAAGGTGGATATCGCTTGTTTGACTCGGACGTGTTTGTACGCTTGAAATTCATCAAACGCGCACAAAGTTTAGGACTAAATTTGTCAGAGATTAAAGATTTTTTAGACGTATATGACCAAGGGGATTTACCCTGCGACCAGATTCAAGCAAGACTAGAAGATAAACTTGCAGCGATCGAGAAACAAATTCAACAACTGCAAATTCTCAAACAGGAGTTACAAGGACTCTTGTCAGGTTGGAAAATTATTCCCGAACATCCCGAAATGACAATCTGCCCTATTATAGAAGGGAACTAAACAGTGAATTTAAGTTAATTTTGGATAACTTAAGTTGCTAATTATGCAATCAATAAATGAATTATAAGTCAAAATCCTTACCTAAAAATTTGACTCTTGAATTTTGACTACTCTATCAAGTCAAGCAGAAATTTTATAATTAGCAACTTAGGTGAATATCAAAAATTTTTTTTCTCCTCTTGACACTCCAGTTAACTAGAGATTCTAAGATGAACGTAGAATCAATTGAGTTGAATCTAAAAAAGAGGACAACCAACCCGAACTTATAGAAGAACGCATCAAAGAATGAGATGCCAATTGAAATTAGAGTTTGGGCTATAGGTCACAAATTTTGCAAATTTTTGTAGATAGGAGAAAGACGATATGACGCGATTCATGACTGCTTTTGCTGCCGTCGTAAAATTGAAAAAACACGACATTTTCATTGATTGGTAAAAAAGTTGAGGATGGATAAAGGCGATCGTTTCTTTTTTAGGTTTCTATTACCTCCCTGGTCGCTTTGCCATCCTCTACAACTGATATATTTGATTTAGGCAGCAAACGCTTGCCAAACTTGGCATATAGTGCCGGGATAATTAACAACGTTAGCGCCGTAGACGTAAACAATCCGCCCAACACAACAATCGACAAAGGTTGTAGAATTTCCTTTCCTGGCCCCATTGCTACTACTAACGGAACTAACCCTAAAGCAGAAGTAGAAGCGGTCATTAAAATTGCATTGAGACGTTCCATGGAACCGGAAACAATTAATTCTTTTAAAGACAATCCTTCACTATGTTTATGCGTGTAATTATCAACTAATAACAAGCCATTCCGAGTTGCTACGCCAAATAGAGTCACAAATCCCACTAGAGAAGCAACAGAAATGACTCCTCCCGTCAACGCGATCGAAATCACTCCTCCGACTAACGCGATGGGTAAATTAATCATAATCGTGGCAGTAGACGCGATTGATTTCACAGAAAGATACATCAGTACCGTAATAACAACAAAGGAAATAGCACTAAAAATTAGAATATTTTTTGAGGCTCTTTCTTCGGCTTCAAATTGACCGCCATATTGAATGTAATACCCTGCTGGAAGTTGAACTTGTGCCTTAACTTTATCTTGAATTTCATTCACTACAGACCGCAAATCTCTACCTTGAACGTTAGCAGAAACGACAATTAAGCGAGACACATTTTCACGGTTAATCGTATTAGGCCCCGTGCCATAAGCAACTGTAGCGACCTTTGCTAAAGGAATTTTATTGCCGTCGGGAGTATCGACTAATAAATTTTCTATCGTTTGTAAATTGTTGCGGAATTGTGGCTGTAACCAGACTACTAAATCGAAGGTTTGTTGATTTTCTAAAACCTGAGAAACCGTACTGCCATTAAGGGCAGTTTCAATAATTCCTGATAGCTGTCCGACCGTTAAACCATAGCGAGATGCAGCAACGCGATTAAATTTAATTTGAATCTGTTCGACAGGTATTTGCGGTTCGAGTAGTAAATCGACGATTCCCCCTACAGATTGCATCGCTTCGTTAACCTGTTGTCCAATCGTTCGCAATTGTTCCAAGTCAGCACCAAAAATTTTTACCGCAATCTGACTTCTTACCCCAGACAAAACCTCATCCATGCGATGAGAAATAAACCCACCGACATTAGGCGCAGCCCCTGGGATTTTGTTAAACTCTTCTCTAAGCGTTTCAACACTTGCCGTTCTGTCTTCTAATCCTTTCTCGGATAGTTGCACGTCAACGTGGGCAATATTGACAGGGGCAGCATCGGGATCTCCAGGGGCGCGTCCAGAACGAACTTGGATATACTTAAAGCTAGGATCGTTTTTTAGTTTATCTTCTAGAACGAAAGCCGCGCTATTGGTTGCCTCTAAAGACGAACCTGGATAAAGCGTTAAGGTATTGACTAAAGCTTGTTCTTGGAACTCTGGAAGAAAAGAACGTCCCAAGGAAGGAAGAATAATCCCAGCAGCTACTATTGCCGCAGCAGCGACGGTTATAATAACGATCGCTCTCCGCATGGCAAAAGCGATAAGAGGATGGTAAATCTTCTTGAAAAATCTTGCTACAAAAGGCTCTCGCAAAGGCATCGTACCGTGCGGCAGTAAAATCGCACACAAGGCAGGACTCACCAGCAAAGATTCCAAACTAGACACGATTACCACTATCAGATAAGTGATTCCCATCGGGGCAAAAATGCGCCCTTCCACCCCGGTTAGGGCGAATATGGGGGCAAAGACGACAATGGTAATGAGCATTGCTTCGAGTAGCGATTCGCGAACTTCCTGTCCTCCTTGAAAAATGACTTCTAGAACCGGGCGAGGATTGGGAGAGTATTTATTTTCTCGTAAGTTGCGATAAGTATTTTCGGCATAAACGATAGCATCGTCAATTGCCGTCCCAATTGCTACAGCTAGCCCTCCCAAAGTCATCGTATTCAGTCCCAATCCCAAAAATGAGAGGACTTGTAAAGAAAACAGTAGCGTCAGGACAAAATCGGTCAGACAAACTGCTAAGGTGCGCCAATTCATCATGAAGGGAATCAGAATCGCTGCTGCAATGATACTGCCTTCAACTAGGGCAGACCTGACATTTTTCACCGAAGCATCGATATAATCTGCCTGACGGAAAGTTGCAGTTACTTTAATTTCTTTCGGTAAGCTAGCTTGTACCTCTTCCATTGCCGCTTCGATAGCGCGGGTGACAGTAGGCGTATCCGCTAGGGGCTGTTTGTTAACCATGACCACTACTGCCCTCTGACCGTTCAAGCTGCCGTCGCCTACCTTAATCGCTGCTCCAATCTGCACGTCTGCTACATCTCCAATTCTGACGGGCGTTCCTTGACGGGCAACGATAACGGATTGTTTTAGGTCATCGAGAGTTTCAATGCGTCCGATGCCTCTGATTAAGGTTTGTTTGTCGGGCGTAATCAAAAAACCGCCAGGGGCATTAAAATTGGCGGCTTCTACAGCTTCAGTTACTTGCGCTAAGGAAACATTAAAGGCTTGTAACTGATTGGGATCGACCAAAACTTGATACTGGCGCACGTCGCCGCCATAGACGAGTACCTGACTGACACCTGGAACGGCTAAAAGGCGATTGGTTACTTGCCAATCGACAATCCGGCGTACTTCCATTAAGTCGATTTTGGATTGGGAATTTTCTCTTTGTTCTTCCTCTACCGTAAAAGCATATTTCATCACCGTACCAATGGGGGAGCTAATGGGAGCAATTATCGGCGTTTCTACGCCTTCTGGCAGTTTGCTTTGCGCTTGCTGCAATCGTTCTGTGACTAGCTGGCGGGCTTGATAGATATCCGTTCCCCAACTAAAAATTACTTTAACTGCCGAAAGACCGGGAGATGAGGCAGAACGAACGGTTGTCACTCCTGGCGTTCCATTAATCGCACTTTCAATCGGTAGCGTTACCAAAGATTCGATTTCTTCGGGAGCAAGTCCAGGGGCTTCTGTTTCGATTTCTACTTGGGGAGGGGCAAAGCTGGGAAAGACATCCAGGGGCATCTGGGAGATGGAGTTGAAGATTAGAAAGGTAGAAAGAATCGCCCCAATAACGACGAGCCAGCGTCTAGATATGACCCAGCGAGCAATAGCACTAATCATGAGTAATTAATCAGAACAGCCAACGCTTGAACGAAGATGTATTAAAGTTAAGGATGACAGCCAAAAATGAAATCAGGATGAAATCTTATTCATCAAAGCTTTTTTTGAGAATTATGCGATCGCAGTATTATTAACCAACAAACATCGCTCGGTTGGTTATGCGTAATAACTTGCAAATATAAACGAATTAAATATGCTTTTCTGCCCGGTAGAGAGCAATTGTTCGAGAGCGAAAAAAAGTGGGGGAGATAGCAGCAGCAAAATTTTTTATCCGCGATCGCTTGTCTCACATTAATCCAGCCAAAACTCTTGAAACCTATTTGGAGACAACTCTGTGTAGCGAACGGTATGTTGAATAGAGTTGTGACCCAGATAAGCTTGGATTGCTCTGGTATCATGTCCCCGACTCGCCAAATAAAACCCACAGGCATGGCGTAGCATATGAGGATGGACACTCAAAGATAATCCAGCTATTTCTCCAGCACGTTCGATAATCCCTCTGGCTGTAGCAGCAGCCATGACTGTACCTCGCTCAGAAACAAATAGGTAATTTGAGTCAGGATATTCTCTCTGTAATTGTCGCAAAGCTCTTAATTCAACGCCACGTAAAGGATGAGTAGAACTGACACCATGCTTGAGACGATTGATATAAATCGTGCCACCAGTAAAGTTTACCTGTTCCCATCTTAAAGCTACCAACTCTGATACTCTTAAGCCATGACGATATGCCATCAAAATCAAAGTTGAGTCTCTTAAAGGGTGTCTTCCGACTTCTTTAGCAGCAGAGATCATCGCAGCCACTTCTTGAGAAAAAAGATGTTCGCGGGAACGTTTTTCTTTATTGGGAATTTTGGTCGGAGGAGTGGTACGAGGCATAACCACCAACTTGCCCATAAATGATAGCTGGACATGAAAATGAAGGGTACGAAAAATTAACTCCTCACACCTTCAATGATAGAAAACTTACCCATAAATAGCTCTTTTTGGGGATGTTTTCTCATCCTGAAGTAGCTTGTGTCATTGATTGTCCATACCAACTATTTATGCGTTGGCGTAATTCTTGGTTGAGAACCAAATTTCGGACTTGAAGCAATAAATGTGCGCCTTTCTTACTCCATCGCATCTGTTGTTTTTTGACAAATCGCTTGCTGACAACTTGATTTACTGTTGATTCGACAAAAGATGAAGCGATTCTCTCACCGCAACGATAACGCTCCCCATAGTTGGGGATAAATTCAGCATTTTTCTCAATATACGACTGGAACTCTTCTACCTTGTTCAGCAGCTTTAAGGGAGATCTTTCAAGATCGAGGTCAATATCTTCATCCATCTCTTCATAATCTCCATAGGATAAATCTTCTAAAAGCTCTATTTCCTGTAAAGCTTCAAATCCTATCAGTTTTCAGTCAACATCTAGAGGTTCAGTAGGTGAAGATTAAATAAAGCATGTATCCACATTTCCCTGGTAAGACTGCTAACGCTACAGCAGTAACTCTACTTTAACCGAAGTACTATGATACATGCCATTGCAATCGCCAGACACTTATGTACCTTGAATAAAATTTGTATATGCAAGAACATTACCACGAGTTTAGTAAGTATGCTATCATGTTATTTGGCAATTCATTATTACTCCATTTATAAGCATCACTTGCTGTAGTACGAGAGGCCTCCCTTACTACATGGAAAAGTTTGGCCACTCACACAATGCTTCTAAGCTGTATCTATTCATTAAAAATCAATGGAA
>JALOOL010000529.1 GCA_025454425.1 Hydrococcus sp. Prado102
CGGTAGTCAATGGGATGATCAACGCCAAGCTTTCGAATGATGTCGTGCTTGCTTGCTGACGCCGTGCCAAACACAGTCACGTTTGGAACAGTCTTGCACAGCTGAATAGCTGCAGTTCCAACGCCCCCTGGTGGACACAAAAAGCAGCTTGACAAGCTAAAAGCAGCTTGATGTGTAAAAGAAATCTGGAAACATTAATACAGGCCATGGCAGTGCAAATGAACAGACCGCGCAGGCAAACAACTTTTAGAACTTCATCACTGTCAGCAACGAAAAGAACTGAAAGACAATGTTTCAGCAGAGATGTTAAATTTGAACCAATTGTGGGAAATGAACTGTTGGTTTCATGGTTTTAAAATTCTGTCATCACATTTCACATCAACAAACTCAATAATTGATCGACGAACCTGGCGATATTGCCAGTCGCGAGTTTCAAAAGCTGATTTATGGGGAAACTAGCCCCTATGCACGTACTGTAGAATATGCCACGCTGGAGAATATCTCTCGCGAGGATGTGATTGACTTCTATAAAACTCAAATCCGTCCAGATAAGACGATTTTAGGAATTACAGGGGATTTTGAACCGATCGAGATGAAGGCGCTAATCGAAAAAGCCTTTGGAGATTGGCAACCCCCAGCAACCAAATCAGCACAATCGCTTCCTTCCGCCGATCAAAAATATCAAGGCGGCGTATTCTTCGTAGATCTGCCGCAATTGACGCAAAGCACGATTTTACTCGGTCATTTGGGAGGAGAATTTAAGAATCCCGATTATCCCCATCTGAGTGTTTTAAATGGGATGTTGAATGGATTTGGCGGACGCTTATTTAACGATTTGCGATCTCGTCAGGCGTTAGCTTACACAGTCTATGGTTACTGGGACCCCAAGTTTGATTATCCTGGCATTTTTATAGCAGGAGGACAAACGCGATCGCAAGCGACGGTTCCTTTTGTACAGTCTCTCCTCGCAGAAATCGAGCGAGTGCGTACTACTCCAATTACAGAAACCGAACTCGCTTTCGCTAAAGATTCAATCCTTAATTCCTTTGTCTTTAACTTCGAGAATCCCAGTCAAACCCTTGCGAGATTGATGCGTTACGAATACTTTGGCTATCCTAAAGATTTTATCTTCCAATATCAAAAAGGAGTCCAAGCAACGACTATTCAAGACGTTCAGCGCGTCGCCCAAAAATATTTACAACGCGATCGCATTGTGACTTTAGTAGTAGGGAATGCTCAAGAAATTCAACCGCCTTTAACTAATTTGGATGCAGAAGTGAAAACCGTGGATATTTCTATTCCGCAACCCAAACAAACCTAATTGACCAAGACAATTTTAGATTTTGGATTTTGGATGAAAGGATTTTGGATTAAAATCTAAATCTAAAATAACCTGAGTTCGAGTTAGAATGTTTTTTCAGAAAAAATTAGTTTGGATAACCATCAAATTCTTGATTCGAGTCAGATTTCCTAACGTACCAAAGATTTCTACTTCAGACTTAGCTGCTTGGCTAGAAAAAGGCGTTGACCAACCCGTACTATTAGATGCCAGAACGCAACAAGAGTATGCTGTTAGCCATCTACGAGGTGCTAAGTTAATTCCTGCTAACTTTGAAGATTTAAAACTCGATTTGTCTGCGTCAATCGTAGTTTATTGTTCGATAGGATATCGTTCTGCTGTTGTAGTGAAACAATTACAAGCGATGGGATATAAAAAGATCTTTAATCTCGAAGGTTCGATTTTTCAATGGGCAAACGAATTTCGTCCCTTAAATCGAGAAGGCGATCGCGTTCATCCTTATAACCAGTTTTGGGGATTTTTGCTCGATTCTCGCTCTAAAAGCTTGGATTAGAATACACAAATTGTAAGGGCGTCTTTTGTATCCCTCCCCAAAGGAGTACCACAGGAAAGCCCCTACCGTTATATCGATAAAAAAACCCCCGACTATTTAAATCGGGGGACGCAGGGTTGGCTTTTGTAAACCTAATATTTTATTTTTTTATCTTAGATTATGAAAACCACTCTAAGACGGCTTCTTCTTTCGTATTAGTATTGCGAGAAGGCGTTTCGCGCTCGAAGTTCATATGAATCGATCGCGTTTGCTCTCCATCTGCGGCAACTGCCACAATTGGATAATCGATTAATCCATCCTGGAAGGACATTTGGAAGCGGAACGTACCGTCAGGATTGAGCTTGATTGGACGACCTCCTATCGTTACTGTAGCGTCTGGTTCGGTAGCGCCGTAGACGATTAACTCAGCGTCTGCTACTAACCAGAACTTACGCGGACGAACGGGTGTTTCTGCCGAGAAAACGTAGCTCGACATTCCAACGCCAGACATATTTAAACCCGACACGTTGGGAACCGCCCACATACCCATGCCAGAGGGGAAGACATAAGAACTAATCGTCTCCTGTGGTGGGATAGAAGCGGCGACGTGCGAACCGGGTACGTGGGGCATCGAACCGAACATAGAGCCTGAAAGCCTCATTGCTTCTGTATCGTGTACCATTCCGTACATTTGCTGGTGGATGCCGCCACCCTCAGCAGTAGCAGTTGCAGATTTCTTGCTGGGAGGAAGCGAACCGATGCAGAACGCGCCAGGGATAACCAGCGACCGTCAGCACAGCGATAGCCGATTTCAAGGGCATAGTCGCGATCGCTCACGGGAATGGGTAAATACCATTCTCTAGCCATTTCGTCGCACAGATATTCTTGGACGCTATGGGGACTTTGATAGGCTACATCGATGTCTGTTACATCATACAAACGCAGCGCTAGCTGTTGTCCTCCCATGCGGCGCATTACTTCTTTCTGCTCGTTAGGGATATCCCAATAGGCGTAAGACCATTGGGGATCGCGCGGCATAATTACAATGCGACTCTCTCCATAGCCAGCAGGAAGATCTCCGAGGGCTTCATCGACTGATGATAATAAACCTCCATTACGATCTTCTTGACCTAGCTCAAACTTCGATGCTTCCACTTTTTGTTCCTCCTGAACGCTCATTTGTCCTTGAGCGGCTCTTTCTTGTTCTATTTTTTTGATGGCAGCCAATAATTGCTCTTTTCGCATTCGGCTGTAACGAGAGATGTTGTAGATGCTAGCAACCTTACGCAGTTGCCGCAGGGTCATCTCTTCTAATGGGGGACGTTGTTGTGCCATAGAGGTACACTCTCCGATTGGTTGGACGGCAATTAGCTCTTGGCAGAGTTTGTCGTTATTTTGACTTTTGGGAGCGCGGGGATCGCTTTCTTAATAATATGTAACAAAACTTTTCTATCGATGGTCAAGGGGGGTTGTTTCTTAATTTACCTCGCTGCTACGAGTTTATAGTAACTTTGGGATCGCTGTGTCATGAAATCCTGACATTACGATTAAAGACCCAATAAACCGCGTCTCTACCACTTATTCGCGAAATCCATAATCATCGATCAGACATTCGATCGTACCCACGTCTTCCGAACGAACGTTGAGCAGTTGAAAGCCAGTTTTTGAGAGACTAGGATTGATATCGGGTTCGCTCCATAAACTTTTCGCTTCAAAGTTCCAAGTTGTTAACCCAGCAATTTCTTCAGGCAAAATCATTTGGAGGTGAAAAACTCGTTCTAGAGCGACGGGTGTCTCGCTTACGAGCATCATTCCGTTTTCGCTAATATCGATTAAATGTCCGATTGGTTGCTTGGTATCGCGATCGAGGACTCGCAAATAATAAATTAAATGCCAGCGTTTTAATTTGCGTTTGTTTTGCATTTTCCATTAGTTATAGCTAACCGATCTTGTTTTAGCTTGCTTTTCGCTGGTTCATCGCATTTTGTTGAAAAATTTATTCTTGCGATCGCTCTTGAGATCTAACGCGATCGATTTCTGATTGTAATTCTTCAATTTGTCGTCGTAGATCGTCTACTTCTTGCTTGTTTTGTGTTTCTCGCGCTTTAACTTCTACCGATCCCTCTGCGCCCGCTCGCTGGTAATTTCCTTGACGAATTTGCTGATAATCTGTTGAATTAGACCAATCTCGAATATAGTGCAAGCGTTCGACAGGAAAAGGATGAGTCAAAAATGCACCGTTTCCGCCGTTATAAATCAAGAATTTATAGAGTTGATTTAAACTATCGCGATCTAATTCCTGATAGCTATCTGCCTGACGCATAAATTCATCCAAATTACATTCATGAGCGTACTGCTGACTTCCACCTGCTAATTTCATCATGGTTGTCATAATTGGGTGCAAATCGTCCATGACTAATAATGCCGCGCGATCGGCAGATAATTCGGCTTTTCTACGCCATTCCCAAAAAGCATAAATTAAACCCGTACTAATTAAATTTCCCAATTTTTGCATATTGCTGTCTATTTATCTATTCCTGAGCCAGGACTGCAATGGTCCCCCAATTCCATGCGTGCTTAATACATACCAGCAGTGCTTTTGTTTGCAACCAAATGCCTGTTGCAAGTACTGGCGCTGAGTACTT
>JALOOL010000235.1 GCA_025454425.1 Hydrococcus sp. Prado102
AATTTCAGAGAAAAAGCGTATATATATTGGGGCAATAGTGCAAATCACGCAGTTTGTTAACTCGCGGTAAATGGTTGTAAACCAAACAGTAACCCAAAAGAACTTTGCACTGAAAGCGTCGTTCGGTACAAACCATCGGCAACCAAGGCGGGAGCGAGAATGTATACGCCAAGCTGGGAAAGGGTTTGAGGGTCTAGGGATAGTTTTCGACCAGCCAAAAATCCAATTAAGATAATTAAGCTAACGGGGACGATGGCGGGCAAAAGAGCGGTCATAATAGTTCAAAGTTATTAGTTCAAAGTTCAAAAATGCAGTATTCAGTTTTTGAGCTTTGCACTCTGGTTTTCCATTTTTGAGAGGATGAATTATGAATGAACGATGCGAAAACCTATATCGTAAAGCGAAGCGTCAGGAGCAAATTTAACTCGATAAGCAGAACGGCATTTTTTAGGACTCACATTCCACGACCCCCCGCGCAATACTCGCTTGCTGCTATCTCCACCCGTTAACCACGCAGTCCCATCGGTTGGCGCTCCTTGATAATTATCGTGCCAATAATCGGCGCACCATTCCCTAACATTACCGTGCAGATCGTACAATCCAAAACCATTGGCAACCCCAAAGCTGCCCACAGGAGTCGTTTCTGTGCGATCGCATCCTTTTGGCCCCGCGCCATAGGAGCCTTTACTACAGATTTTCCCCATGTATTCCCAATCTATCCCCGAATAATTGGCTAAATCAGTCGTAATTGTCTCTCCAAAATGAAAAGGCGTGAGGGTATGAGCGCGACAGGCATATTCCCATTCTGCCTCGCTTGGCAATCGATAGTCATATCCCATCTGCTGCGATAGCCTAGCACAAAATTCGATCGCATCGTACCAAGAAACCTGTTCTACAGGTCGATCCTCTCCTAAAAAATTAGCTGGGTTGGGAGCGAGATCTTGTTTGACTTTGGGTAGCGTAGCTACTGTCTGCCATTGTGCTTGGGTAACGGGATATTTACCGATAAAAAAGGGTTTGACGGTTGCGAGATGCTGGGGACTTTGAGAAGAATGCCATCCTTCCTCGCTTTGCGGCGAACCGATGCAAAAAGTTCCGCCAGGAATGGCAACCATTTCTAAAATGATTCCTTGACCTAAATCTTCTACTCGATAGCGAGCAGAACTGCGATAGCCATCGCACTCCCGACCTGTAGCATCAACAGTGACAACCTTAAATTCAAATAAAGAGAGATTGGACATGAGGACGCTAACAGAAAACTTTACTTCCTCATCATCAAATCATAGGATGGGTCGCACTAATAAGCTGTTATAAATCAAAAGCGCTGCCCGTGCTGGATTTGCGCTCATCCAACTCAAGCTACAAATAGTCCCTATTGTTAAAAGAGTCGATTGAAAAGTTATTTTTTTCATGACCTTAAACTTAGTAACTTTGCCTTATTTTTACTACAGAGACAAAATTATTTCCGTGAAATTTAATGAAAAAATTAGTCGTCGCTACTGGCAATCCTGGCAAATTAAGAGAAATTCAAGAATATTTAACCGATTTAGTCGTAGAATTGCATCTCAAACCCGATAGTCTTGAAATTGAAGAAACGGGTACGACATTCGTTGAAAATGCTTGTATTAAAGCCTCGCAAGTCGCCAAAGCATTAGGAGAATGGGCGATCGCAGATGATTCTGGTTTAGAAGTAGAAGCCCTTAACGGAGCGCCTGGTATCTACTCAGCGCGTTATGCTAGAAGCGATCGCGAACGAATCGATCGATTGCTCGAAGAGCTAGGAGATAGCACCAATCGACAAGCTAGATTTGTTTGTGCCATTGCGATCGCGCGTCCAGATGGTGCGATCGCCGCTTCGGTCGAGGGGATTTGTCCTGGAGAAATTCTCTATACGCCTTGTGGAACGAGCGGATTCGGTTACGATCCCATCTTTTACGTACCCGAAGAAAAACAAACATTTGCCCAGATGAAACCAGAAATTAAACGCAAAATCAGTCATCGGGGCAAAGCTTTTGAAAAATTAATTCCTCAATTGTTGAGGATTGGGGATTGGTGATTGGGGATTAGGAAATTTGGAATTTTGTTATCCTTGATATCCCAATCTCAAGCGTGTCCCAGTTTCCCAGTCACCAGTCACCTGTGCCCCAATTAAATTGCTTCGATGTCTTTCTCGCCCGTGCGAATGCGTATGATTTGTTCGACAGGAGAAATAAAGATTTTACCATCTCCAATTTCTCCAGTGCGAGCGGCGGAGATTAACTTATCTACTACTAAATCGACTTGATTATCTTCGATAACAATTTCCACCTTCAGCTTTTGGAGGAATTCAACCGTGTACTCAGAACCTCGATAGCGTTCTGTTTGACCTTTTTGACGACCAAATCCCCTAACTTCTGAAACGGTCATCCCAACAATGCCGGCATTGACTAGGGCGATTTTGACTTCATCTAGTTTAAAGGGACGAATAATCGCTTCTACTTTTTTCAAACTTTTAACTCCTAATTCAACTCTGCTATTCGTTATCTATTTATAAAGCGAGCTTGCCACTTTCTAACCTATAAAAGATGGAAATTTTTGTGAAGGTTATTAGATTTTTTTAAAGTCTCACTTATCTTCATGGGTAGATGGCTCGTGCAACCATTGGGTCATCGTTTCTGGCAGTGCATTTCTACGTCTAGTAGCTAGGTCGATACAGACGTGTCTTGTCTTGGCTTTTGCCAAACACTTTAAGGAGGTAGACTGACCATAAATTAGATAGTCGATCTCAAATTCATTTTGTTTCAAAAACTGGGAACTTAAATGTATTGTCAGTTTGTCATTGCAAAAAATTGGACGTAAAAAATCTGCCGAACAATGAGCGATGGGAATAGCAATAGAAGAATTCTCGATCGAATCTCGAAGCTGAATGCCAGATGTCTCTAAAGAAGATTCATAAGCTTCGTGACAAATGGATAACAACCGAGCAAAATAAATAACTCCAGCAGCATCGGTATCTGCTAAACGAACGGTACGATAGTAAATAAAACGCATAATCTTCTAGTGTCACACCTAAGTAGCGATCGAGATCGCTGCGGCGATCGCTCCTAAAAAGTAATCTTACTTAATATGGCGTGCTAGATTTGCGAAAATAGATGTGTACTATTGCTAATTTTCGACTCTTGTCTTCAATTCATCCTAAGCTCGATTCCCCAGCTTGTTGTGTCGATTCTCAATCGCCGATAGCGGTTGCTTGCCATGGTGTAGAAATGACCTTCAAATCGGGCAAGCAATCTTTTCAGGCACTCAAAGGTATCGATCTAGAAGTTAAAAGCGGTAGCATTCAACTTCTGATGGGCCCGTCGGGTTCTGGGAAAACTACGCTGCTATCTATTTTGGCGGGATTGCTAACCCCAACGAAAGGTAAAGTTTGTTTGCTCGGACATGAGATTACAGCCATGTCTCGCTCTCAACTTGCTGAATTTCGCTTGCACAATATCGGCTTTATTTTCCAAAAATTTAACCTTTTCCCCGCTTTAACTGCCTCGGAAAACGTGGAAATCGTCCTAAAAATGAAAGGAGTTAGCGACAAAGAAATCAAAAAAGAAGCGCAGCACTTGCTAACCTCTGTTGGATTGTCAGATAAAGGCGACGTGCTTCCTCGCGATCTTTCTGGCGGACAGCAACAGCGAGTCGCGATCGCCAGAGCATTAGCAGGCAGCCCTAAACTTATTATGGCAGACGAACCTACAGCCGCTCTAGACTCCTACAACGGACACGCCGTTATCGAGTTACTGGCTCGCTTGGCAAAGCAGGAAGGCTGTACCGTTATTATGGTGACGCACGATCCTCGAATTGTCGATGTTGCCGATCGCGTTGTTTCTCTAGAAGATGGGATCTTACAAAATCGAGCCTCAACGAGTTGAAGGGGTCAAAACATAAGGAAATCTTGACAAAATGCGATCGTTATCCCGCTCGAACCTCGTTAAGGTTAATAAAACTTGCCTGGAGACGCACAAGCATAGGCAGCATCCTCGCCGCTAATGTCAGTGCGTTGAGCGCGAGTTTCGGGAAAGCGATACAGTAGGGAATTAATACAATTGACAATTTCGTGGCTTTGTGCATCGTTGGTCGTTCGACGACAAGCATAAGCAGCCGCTTCACCACTGATATCGCTACGCTGGGTGTAGGTTTCGGGAAATCGATAAAGCAAAGAATTGACGCACCCTACAACCGCTTGACTTTCATAATAAGTAGCAACTCGCTGACAAGCATAAACAGCCGCCTCGCCGCTGATATCGTTACGCTGGGCGCGGGTTTCGGGAAATCGGTAGAGTAGAGAATTAACGCATTCTACAACCGCTTGTCTCGACGGTGGCGGGTTTTTATAAAGTTGCTTGAAAGAACTAAAGTTTTGAGCCTTGACATTCACCGGAAAGCTAGTAACAAACAGCCAAGTTACTGCAAAAAAAATAACGTATGGACTTTTGTAGGGAAATTGCGTAGCGTGGGCTTTGCCCAATCGCTTACTAAAATTAAGTTTGTTACGATAAAGTGCGTTTGACATCGTGCCAGCCTCCAGGCACTAATTATTGGGAAAGCATTTTGCTCGCCTTTAGATGTTTGCGAGCATATCGCTCGCACTCTGGGATGTTTCTTTATATTCATTTTGCACTAATCTGCTATATAAATTTTAGACTCGATTAAGGATAAACTTTGCTGTCAGATTTTTGCCCAAACTCGTCTAAAGATGCCCAAAGATTTTGGATTGTTCAACCTACGTATGAGTAATTACTTCCGACTTCCGACTTTCAACTCCGACGCGGACGCTTGAGCGAAGTTTAGAAGCGTCGCCGACTTCCCAAACGGCTTCTGACTTTAGATTGATGAGCGAAAAAGAGTTGCTAGCTAAAGTAGTGAATAAGTTAATTCAAGAACAGTTAAGGTTTAAATTTAAATATCATCATGTTTTTACAAGATAAAGAAACTGGAACTTTAGTTGAAATTCTCGACGTTGAAGCCTTGTTTAACCCCGCACGAGATGCTGTCACTATTCAAGGACAAGCAGGTCAGGAAGAACAAGAACCCGAACCCTATTCAAAAGACAAATTAATTTTCCCTTCGGGTGAAAGCTTACCGCGTTGTTGGCTAGATGCTGATTACAGAAATAATTAGGTTTTTAAGCAAGATTCGCGATAAGCCTCTGGCATTCTCTGTGCGCTCCCCTAGTCGAAGAAAATAACTCAAAAGCCCCGTTCTTTTGTCAGAAGGACGGGGCTTTAGCCATATTTGAAAAAAATTTGCAACGTTCTTGAAAAGAAGATAAATAATTCGCTATACTATTAAGCGTAGTCGTTATGAGTTTTAGTTATTGAGTATGGCAAATCCACCCGTAGAGAATTTAGTTGTTATTGGTTCTGGCCCCGCTGGATATACGGCTGCGATCTATGCAGCGAGAGCAAATTTAAAACCCGTTATGTTTGAAGGATTCCAAGCAGGAGGAATTCCAGGCGGACAACTGATGACAACAACGGAGGTTGAAAACTTCCCTGGTTTTCCCGAAGGAATCACCGGGCCGCAACTCATGGAAAGAATGAAAGCGCAAGCAGTACGCTGGGGAACGGAATGCTATACAGAAGATGTGGTTTCAGTCGATTTGAGCCAGCGTCCTTTTACCGTGCGATCGAGCGAAAGAGAAGTCAAAACCCATAGTATTATTATCTCTACAGGAGCAACGGCAAAACGGTTGGGATTGCCTGGCGAAACTCAGTTTTGGAGTCAGGGAATTTCTGCTTGTGCGATTTGCGACGGCGCGACTCCGATTTTTAGAAATGAAGAATTAGCAGTGATTGGCGGCGGCGACTCTGCGGCAGAAGAAGCGGTATATTTGACTAAATACGGCTCTCACGTTCATTTGTTAGTACGCACAGAACAAATGCGAGCCTCTAAAGCTATGCAAGATCGGGTGTTGAGCAATCCTAAGATTACAGTGCATTGGAATACTCAAGCAACCGAGGTCTTTGGTACGCAAGGTCGCATGGAAGGAATCAAAATCCACAATAGTAAAACGGGTGAAAATAGCGAACTGCAAGTTAGCGGATTGTTCTACGCAGTCGGTCACACGCCTAATACATCTCTATTCAAAGGACAATTAGAATTAGATTCGGTAGGTTATGTTGTCGTCAAACCAGGTACGGTAGAAACCAGCGTCGAGGGAGTTTATGCCGCAGGAGACGTACAAGACCACGAATACCGTCAGGCGATAACTGCGGCGGGAACCGGATGTATGGCTGCACTAACCGCAGAACGGTGGCTGTCTGGTAATAGTTTGATTCAGGAGTACCATCAAACAGCCGAATCGGAACAACCTGCCAAAGAACAAAAACAAGAAACGGTAGCAGATACCGAAACAACCTTCAATATCAACGCAACTAGCTATGTAGGAGGTTATGCCCTGCGCAGGCTGTTCCACGAGAGCGATCGCCTGATAATGGTTAAATATGTTTCTCCTACCTGCGGCCCTTGTCGCACTCTCAAACCAATTTTAGCGAAAGTAGTAGATGAGTACGACGGTAAGATTCATTTTGTCGAAATTGATATCGAAGTCGATCCAGAGATTGCCAAATCTGCTCAAGTTATGGGAACTCCTACCATTCAATTTTTCAAGGATCGAGAATTACTCAAAGAAGTTAAAGGCATTAAACAAAAGAGCGAGTTTCGCCAAATAATCGATAGCTATCTAGCCGCTGGCGTTAAGTAAGTCTTAATGACGAGTAACTATTTAGTAGGGCGGGCATATTATGTTCGCCCTCTTAATATCTTAATTCAGCGTAAGGTTCGAGTTTTTATCGATTTTCTCAAGCAGTCTATTTCAGCCTAGTATTTCATGTTTCGTCAAACTCTTATGAATCATAACCATAGGATAGATAGAGATATAAATAATACTTAACTAAAAAATGAAGCTTTTTCTTGTCAAAGAGAAAGGTTTTTCTATAGAATCTATTCAATAGATATTTATCTATACATAGCTCTTTATCTATTAATGCCAAGTGAGGCATACTCTCAAACTCGTTAAATTAATCTACTGAGAAAACCTTAAACCTATCTGGAAACAATATTTTATCCAGATGCTTTAGGAAGTTTGATGCTGTCTAAATGTTCGATTGATTGTAGTAACTGTCTAGCTACAACTGAGAACTCCAACTCATTTCAGCTAAATAGTTTTGCCCAATTTCCATGCAAATAACCAATCGCATTCAATTCAATAACTTGCGCGGCGACCTATTCGGAGGCGTAACAACCGCGATCGTTTCTTTACCACTCGCACTAGCATTCGGTGTTGCGTCCGGTGTCGGGCCAATAGCGGGTCTTTACGGCGCTGTTTGCGTCGGCTTTTTTGCCGCGCTGTTTGGTGGCACGCCTACCCTAATTTCCGAACCAACTGGCCCGATGACGGTCGTCATGACGGCGATCGTTGCTAGTATGACCGCTGCCGATCCAGACAACGGCTTAGCAATGGCGTTTACAGTGGTTATGCTTGCCGGAATCTTCCAAATTATTTTTGGCGCATTCAAGCTGGGCAAATACATTACCCTAATGCCCTACAGCGTGATTTCAGGTTTCATGTCCGGGATTGGAGTCATTCTGATTATCCTTCAGCTTGCTCCTTTTGTCGGACAGCCCAATCCCAAGGGTGGGGTACTCGGTATCGTGCAAAGCCTTCCCCAGCTTTTGACTAATATTAATCCGGTTGAAGCGGCGTTGGGAGCGCTGACTCTGGCAATTATCTTCTTAATGCCATCCAAAATTAAGCGCTATGCTCCACCCCAACTGGTAGCCCTAATTGTCGGCACGGTTGTTTCTCTAACTATCTTCGGCAACGTTGAGATTAGACGAATTGGCGAGATCCCAATGGGACTACCAACCTTGCAAATGCCTACCTTTACTTCCGGTCAGATCGCGGTAATGATTATTGATGGGGCAATGTTAGGGCTGCTAGGCTGTATTGATACCTTACTGACCGCCGTGATTGCCGACAGTTTGACCCGTACCGAACACAAATCTGACAAGGAATTAATCGGTCAAGGGATTGGTAACTTAGTTTCCGGTTTGTGCGGTGGTTTGCCTGGTGCGGGTGCCACAATGGGAACGGTAGTTAATATCCAGACTGGAGCTAGCACCGCTGTAGCAGGTATTACTCGCGCCCTGATTTTATTAGTCGTCGTACTGTGGGCGGCTGGTTTGACTCAAAATATTCCGATGGCTGTGTTGGCTGGTATTGCCCTCAAAGTCGGAATCGACATCCTCGACTGGAGTTTCCTCAAACGCTCTCATAAAGTATCCCTCAAAGGATCGCTGATTATGTATGGCGTGTTGCTCCTGACCGTATTTGTTGACCTAATCGTCGCAGTCGGCGTTGGGGTGTTTATTGCTAATATTCTCACCATCGAACGCCTTTCTAGTCTTCAGTCTCAAGAAGTAAAAACCATTAGTGATGCCGACGATAGCATTAAGTTGAGTCTCGAAGAGAAACGATTGCTCGATCGCGCTAACGGTCGCGTTCTACTATTCTATTTAAGCGGCCCGATGATTTTCGGAGTCTCGAAGGCGATCGATCGCGAACATAGAGCGATGGCAGATGCCGATGTTCTCGTCGTCGATTTGAGCGATGTACCCATGCTTGGCGTAACCGCTTCTCTGGCGATTGAAAATGCCATTCAAGATGCTTGCGATAAAGGGCTTAAGGTCTTTGTCGTCGGTGCTGCTGGTAAAGTTAAGCGACGACTGGAAAGCTTGGGGCTGTTTTCGTTAATTCCTCAGCATCATCTTGTGATGGATCGTACCGCAGCATTGCAACAAGCAGTTGCTTTGGTTGAGGAGCATACAGATAACACCAACGAGACAATACTGGGAAGTTATTGATTGGCAAATGGCGATCGCATCTATTAATCTTTTAACTGTTTTCGCGATCGCCAATCTCTTACAACGTTCCAGCTTTTCTGCTATATAATTCCTAGACTCAATTACACACTGAATTACCCTCAATCCCTTGAACTACCTTGTAAACAAGAAGCTAGATGTGTAAATAATTTTGTGTAAGTACTTAACAAAACTTTAGTTAAAAACTAAACTATTTTTTTTATAATTTAACTTGTTCTTTACTTTTGTTTTGTTAATATCTCTGCTTTTTCAGATTGGTACGATCGCAAAAGTAAAATCGTTAAGATCGTAATTAAATTCATGATGAAACAATTAGCCAAACTAGTAAGAGGAGTTAGACAGCTATTTGGAGACGAAAACTTTTTAGGTGGAATTCACCAAATAGAAAATTTAGTTTCCAAAGTTTTATCAGTTGCTTTAATCATAGTCATTTTAGTCTCTTTATACGATCTAGTTCTTATTCTCTCCACAGACTTATTAAAAGAACCTGCTGGCTTTTTCAACAAAACATTAATTGAAATTTTTGGACTATTTCTTAATATATTAATTGCTCTAGAACTTTTAGAAAATATAACGGCTTATCTGAGAAAACACATCGTTCAAGTTGAGTTAGTTGTCGTTACAGCTTTAATTGCCGTCGCTCGCAAAATTATTATTTTTGACCCAAAACAATATGACAAAATCGATCTAATTGCTTTATCTGTTGCCAGTCTTTGTACTTCATTCAAAGAAGCAATGTAAATACTTCTGCCATGTGTGCCCAGTACAATTTCATTATCTCGCTCCTGTATAGCAATATCATGAATGGGAACTCTTGGCAAAGCCGCATTCCAAGCCATGCTTGTAGCACCACCATCTGCAGAAACATACAATCCATTATCTGTACCTATATATAACAGGTTCTCAGCTTTGGGATCTTCAC
>JALOOL010000236.1 GCA_025454425.1 Hydrococcus sp. Prado102
CGGTAATACAGATCTTCCCGGAACTTAATGATTGAGTGTTCTGCGAATATAGTTATTATGCGATTCGGTAATTAACTAGAAATTAATCACGAATTATTCGTCAATTGATATTTGCCACGACTGAGATTAGTAGCAAATATAAGTAGAGAATTTGTGTGTTTTTTTAGGTTTGCCAAGAGCAATATTTACTTTTTTGAAGAAAATAATTTCTATGAACATTTCAACTTTTGTAAAAATGTCCTTATCTGTTGGGACATTCCTAGCAGTGAACGTCATAGCCGCTTCAGCAAATGCAACCACTTTTACAAGAACATCTCCGACTTCAAGCGGCGCTGTACCAACTGGTGTCAGCGAAATTGGTGGTATTGTTTTAGATCTCATTGGCAATAACGGTGTGCGAGTTACTAGCCAATTGGCAGCTTCTCAGCTATATGTAGGTTTTTATAATACTGGTACGCCAGTAGGCTTTCAAGGTAATCCAGGTACAATCGGCATTCAGACGGGATTTACCTCTTCCGTCCTCAATGCCTTGGGAGGTGGTTTTAAAGAAGCTGGTATCCGGTTCACCTTATTTGATGGCGATACAGCATCTGACGGCGTATTTAACGACTTTGATTTTAATGACAACACTCTGCTAGTCAATGGTTTAAATTTTGGCAATTGGAGTAGCGTTAACGCTCAACAAACTGATAGTACAGGAACTGCAAGTACACTTGGATTCAGTGGTGGTGGATTCCGCAATAATACTCTGGATACGGGTTGGTTCTTTTCTAATGATGCAGGATTGCTAAGTAGTTTATACAGCACCCTAGTGTCCACGGGAGAAGCAATCTTCCAGGTTAATGATGTCGATCCTTTTGATAATTTTTACGATTTTACCCAAGGAATTGATTCTAGTTTGATTAATGTCGGTCAGGGGCCAGTCGTCAATCCCCCCACGCCACCATCGCAAGCTGTCCCAGAACCAGCATCTGTGCTTGGTCTTTTAGCTTTGGGTGCGTTTGGTGCTAGTTCGACTCTCAAGAGCAAAAAAACAGCTAGTTGAGCAATCTAGCTTCAAATAGCTGCAATCGTAATTGTTCTACCTTAATTTTAGGACTTATAGCGATCGCGTGTTTGATTTAATCCATGCGATCGCTTTTTCAAAAAAGTAAGTGGATGGTTGTAAACTTCTTTATCGACTAGAAGAAAGAGAGTTTTATTGTCTATTTTTAAAAAACTATCTTCGATATATTTAAGGATTTTGTACTCATCAATTTTACTTTTCTGCAATCTGTTTAATTTATCGTGTCAACTTTTAAGTCAAAGGACATTACTATATTGTGAGTAACATTTTGAATTCTGAAAATAACCTATCTAACAAGATTTCAGGGAACGACATTCTGAATGGACTAGGTGAAACAGAAACCTTTAATAAGACGTTAGCATTGGCACTAAGAACTGCTCAAGATAGTCTGAAAAATTTTGTCTCTACACCAGCTTTTCTTGACAGAATGAAAACAGCTTTTGGCGATAGCTTTGATGTTACCGTTGCTTCTCGCTTAGCACAAGATTGGGCAGAAGGAGATTTTAGCAAGCTTCCGGCGCTCGCAGTCCTTCCTTCTAAAACTTTAAATGGTGCTTATGGAGCTTATGCAAGTGCAACTAACACTATTTATCTATCTGAGGAATTCCTGGTTAAAAATGCGAATAATGTTGAGGCAATTACCAGTGTAATTTTAGAAGAAGTGGGTCATTTTGTAGATTCCGCTATTAATAATACCGATTCTCTAGGAGATGAAGGAGCAATTTTCTCAGATATAGTTAGAGGAAAAACTATTGCTGAATCAGAATTAGAAAAATTGAAGGCTGAGGACGACAGTGCAACGATTTTATTAGACGGTCAAGCTGTGCAAATTGAGCAGGCAAGTGGAACGACTTCTAATCCTTTTTATAAATATGACATTATTGCCAAGACTGGCGACCAGGGTATTCAAAAAATTGAGAATAGAGTATCTATTAATAACTTAGGTAAAGTTGCTTTTGTTGGAGATTTAGATACTACCGTCTTCGGTTCAAATGCAATCTTTGTTGGCGATAGTTTATTGCTAAAGATAGTTTCTAGTCCACTTTTTAGCAGACAATTTGGTACATCTGTTCAAATCAACGACAACAACCAAATAATCGCTAATGGGAGAAGTACTTCAAATGCGGGAAACATATCTCTTTGGGATGGTAATAGCATTGATGACTCACAATTAATTGCTTCCGCCAGCGTATCTATAGCATCTGACTACTATTCTATATTGCCATCTCTCAGCGTTAATAACAGTGAGAAAAGTGTTTTTGTTGCATTTAAACAAGAATTTATTATTAATATTTTTGGTGGTTCTCTCACTTCTGGCGATCGCGTACTTGTTACCGCATCTGCTCCTCCTCGTATCATTCCCTTACGACCATTTAATGAAAAGCTTTTGCCCGGCTCGACCGCGGTTTTTCCAGTAATTGCAGATGATGGGAGCGTGTTAATTTCCGAATCCCAAGTTGTTAATAATGTCAGTGTTAGAGCAATTAATCTATATGACAATCAATTAAGTACGGCTAAAACAATTGCTGTAACAAGCAGCAGTGGATTTACTCAGCTTGGAAACAGTCCTGGTATTAGTGATGATGGAAAATTAATTGTTTTTGCTGGAGTAAATAATGTTACATCTGGGATTTTTGCCAGCTTTAAAACAGGTAATGCTTGGCAGCCACCTATACTTGTTTCCACTGAGACGGGAGCCACAGGAGCATCACAAATAGGTAATGGTTTTCTTGATTCTGGAGAAAGTTGGAGCGATACTAATGGAGATGGGTTAGTTAATGTAGGAGAGGAGATTGGATTTCAAAGCTTTCAAAATATTCTTAATAATCGTGTAAGTGTTAGTTCTGGTTTAACAGTTGCCTATCTTGCTACAGATCGAGATGGAAAACAAGGCATTTATTCAACTCGATTGACCTGGGATGATGCCAACAGAAACGATCTCTTAGATAGTAATGAATCTGTATTCATTGTTGGTAATCCAACTCTTATCGCTAGAGTAGGAGATTCTATTCCTGGATTATCAGGTCAAGTTACCGAACTTGCGATTTATGACTCTATCAATAGCAAAGATCAAATCGCTTTCTATGCAAAAACAAAAACCTTGCCTCCGGTGCAAATAGATGAAGAAGCGGTTGTAAGGGTAAATGCCAACAGACAACCACTACAACTTTTTGATGAGCGAATTCTTAATTCAGTTGGTATTCCATCGCAAGAAATCAACCAGTATTTACCTTGGCTGAAACAATATGCCCCAAAATTTGGAATTACTTCTTTAAGAAGCATACAAGCATTTGTTGCTCAGACAGCAGAAGAATCAGCTAAATATACAAAGCCTAATGAAAATCTTAACTATACTGCTCAAGGCTTAATGAAAACATGGCCGAAAAGATTTCCAAATTTAGCATTTGCTCAGCAATACGCAGGTCAGCCTGAAAAAATTGCAAATTATGTTTATGCTAATAGAAACGGGAATGGAAATGAAGCCAGCGGGGACGGCTGGTTATTCCGAGGACGTGGGCTTAAACAGATTACTGGCAGAGCCAACTATACTGCCTTTAACGACTTTCTTGTCAAAAATCCGCAACTGGGTGTAACTGATAACGTAGTTGCCAATCCTGATTTAGTTGCAAGCGATTCAAAAATTAGTGTTCTTGCAAGTTTGTGGTATTGGCAACATGAGAAATTTCAACAAGGAAAGCTGACTGTTCCTGCTCTAAATTTAACCCCTTTCGCAGAGCAGAATGATTTTAGACAGGTGACTGATAAAATTAACGGTGGCTTCACTAATTATGAAAATAGGCTCAACTACTACATCAAAGCTAAAAATGCCATTCAACTTTTAGACTTTTACAATACTCCAGGCACCGATAAACTCATTGGAACTTCCGATTATGACGATTTCTTTGGAGGTGCTGGAAATGATGAACTGAGAGGAAATGCTGGTAATGATTATCTAAATGGTGGTTCTGGTAAGGATTCTCTCTTTGGTGGAGATGACCACGACGATTTGTTTGGTGGGACTGGAGATGATGAACTTAGAGGTGAAAATGGAAATGACTATATAGATGGTGGTGATGGCAAAGACACTCTTTACGGTGGCGATGGTAATGATGTTCTTTATGGTGGAGATGGAGACGATATTTTAGAAGGGAGTGGGAATGATGCTCTCGTTGGTGGAAAAGGCAACGATCTACTCAACGGTACTGCACAGATAAAAATTCAAAATTTCAAAGTCGCTACAACTTTCGCTCAAGAAATAACAGGAACTGAAGAAGATAATCAAGGAATGTTTCTGTTTGGTGGAGAAGGAGACGATACTTATACCCTAGATGCTGAAACAGCAGCAGGTAGCCAAATTCAAGATGAAGATGGGAATGGAACCTTAGTTATTTTAGACCTTAACATTTCCTCAACACAATTGACTGCTGGCGTAGCGGGACTAGCGAGAATCGGAGATAAACTTTTAATAGATATTAATCAAGACGGTTTTGCAGATCCTAATAATGACTTAATCATCTCAGATTTCTTCGATACTTCTGGAAATACTCAAGGAAATGGATTTATTAGAAATATCGGTAATTTAACCGGAGTTGATATTTTTAACCTCAATCTTCCCTCTCTTCCAGATCTTCTTGCCATTGACGATAAAGTTTCCACTGAAATCAACACCCAAGTTGTTATTGACGTACTAGACAATGATGGCGATTTCAAAAACAATTTCCTCGCTATTGACTCTTACGATTTAACTACTTCTGCTGGTGGAACCGTCATAATAGATGATGGAGGAACTCCTGAAGATCCTACTGACGATCGATTGATATACACGCCGTCAAAAGGTTTTCAAGGTATTGATACATTTATTTATAAGGTTAACAACAACTTCGACATTGCTGAAGCTACTGTTACAATAACTGTCACTTCGTCTACAAATACCCCACCGCAAGCAGTTAAAGACACTGCTATCACTAACGAAGATAATCCTATTAACATCAGCGTTCTCGCCAATGACAGCGACGCAAACGGCGATCCCCTCTCCTTTACCCTCGCCACCACTCCCAGTAATGGAACTGTTACTGTCAACAACAACGGAACACCTAGCAATACCAGCGACGACTTCATCACCTACACTCCCAATGCCAACTTTAATGGTACAGATACCTTTACCTATACCCTCAGCGACGGCAAAGACACTGCTACCGCTACAGTCCAGGTAACTGTCACCCCAGTCAACGACGCGCCAATTTTAGTAAATGCGATCTCAGACCAAAGATCCATCACTACTCAAGCCTTTAGCTTAACTCTCCCCGCCGATACTTTTAAAGATATCGATGCTGGAGACAGCCTCAGCTATTCTGCCACTTTAGAAAATGGCGATGTATTACCCAGTTGGTTAACGTTTGATGCGGCGACTCGCACCTTTAGCGGTACGCCTAATAGCACTAATGCAGGCATTTTGAATGTTAAAGTGACTGCTACCGATTCTCAAGGGCTGTCCGTATCCGATAGCTTCGCGCTAGACGTACTCAAACTCATTCCTGGCACGGTTAACAACGATACTCTCACTGGAACTAATAATGTCGGAGATTACATTTTAGGACGCGAAGGCAGAGATATTATAACGGGCTTAAGTGGTAACGATATTCTTGTCGGCGGTGCGGGTGGCGATGTTCTGACTGGAGGAATGGGTAAAGATTGGTTCGTCTATACCAACTTCCGAGACATCGGCGATACCATCAAAGACTTTGAATTAGGCAACGACAAGATTGTTTTAACAGATCTCTTCGATAGCTTGGGTTATGGCGGTTCTAATCCTCTTGCCGATGGTTATGTGAAGTGGGTACAAGGCAGCAATGGTACTAACATTCAAATCGATCCCGATGGGGCTGCGGGAAGCGGTATTTACCGTCCCTTCATCACGTTAGAAAATGTTGCTGCTAACAATGTGAATGCCAGCCAATTCGTTTTCTAACAACAGTTCCCCTAAGTCCGCCAATTCTGGAAGGATTGGGCAAACCAAATCTTAAAGTCCCCCAAGCTTGGGGGATTTAGGGGGCATAAACTTTGAATTATTTTACTGAAAACTTCTCTATGCCCAAATTTTAAGCTTTTTCCTAAAAAACGGATTCTACCTTAAATTCACATCAGTTTTCGCCCCCCTAGCCCCCCAAATCTGGGGGGAAAACCTCAAAGTTCTCTATGAAATCAACAGCGAAGCATCGACTGTTTTTCTTATTCAACAATCATTTGACTTAACTGCAATCCTATGAACAAGCTAACTGTCTTTACCTCCATCTTTGGTCTTCTTGGCGCTGCTAGTCTTGCCGTTTCTACTCCTGCTGAAGCTGCTATTCTCAATGGAGATTTTGAGAATAGTTTAACTAATTGGACGACTGTAGGCGATGTCAACGTACAAACAACAGGAGGCAATTCTCAGGCATTGTTAACGACTGCTGCTACTTCTGATGGCGATAACCTCAACGTTTCAGGAAAAGAACCCAATTATGTCGGTTTTGATGGTGGTTTAGAAGAATATCTCGGTTTATCGCTCGGTAGCCTCGATCCAGATGCTAATAATTTTATCGCTGCGATCGAAGGATCTGCTATTCAACAAACCTTTACTGCGCAAGCAGGAGATAGTTTAACTTTAGACTGGAATTTTTTAACCGACGATACTCAAGACTACGCCTTTATTGCTTTAGCCAAATCTAACCAACTATCAACGCTAAGTTACAACAACTTGACAACACTAAGTAACTCTAACGGATTAATCGCTTCTAATAATGGATTTCAGTCAGAAACTGGAGTTCGTCAATATTCTTATACCTTCGCTAGTGCTGGGACTTATATTTTATCGCTTGGCGTAGTAGACGTTACTGATGTAGCAAGTTCTTCTGGTTTGTTGGTAGATAACGTCAAATTAACTCCCAAAAATACAGATGGGCAAAAGGTTCCAGAACCCAATTTTATTTTAGGGTTGGTGCTATTGGGAGCATTTGGATTAAGCTCGCGCCAAAAAAAAATAAATTCTCTATAAATCGAGAAGTTACAATTCTTGTGGCGTAAACAATTCCTACGATAACCTGTGATTAAGGTTAAAAAATTGTTGGCATTGTCCACTATTAGACATTTAATTATAACTACTTAGAGGAAGACAAGCGATCGCTCGTCTTCTTTTTTTTCATGAGTATCTGCCGATTTGTAACAAAGAGATACTGAATATCGAGAATTAAACCCTAAAATAATAGTTCAAGTATTCTCATTGGAGCGAAAGCGATGAAACGATTATTAGTTTTCCTACTTCTGTTCATCATCGGCGTAACGCTCCCTTTTGGATGTGCGACCAACCAATCGAATCCAACAGGAGCAAATAACAACCAAGAAAATGTTTTAAGCGTCTACAATTATTCAACTTATATCGATCCAGCGGTTATTACCGAGTTTGAGAAAAAATTTAACGCTAAAGTAAAATACGATACCTACGAAAGTAACGATGACCTCTACGCTAAGCTAAAACCGGGCAATCCTGGCTATGATGTCATTTTCCCAAGTGACTACATGGTAACGATCATGGCAAAGGAAAATATAATCGAAGAACTCAATCAAGCTAACATTCCCAATATTAAAAATATCGATCCTAAGTTTCTCAATGCGCCTTTCGATCCAGGTAATAAATACAGCGTTCCTTATCAATGGGGAACGATGGGACTCGGTTACAATATCAAAGCAACTGGCAAAGAACTTACTAGCTGGGCAGATGCCTTCGACCCTAAATATAAGGGAAGAGTGGCATTGATGGACGAATTACGCACCCAAGTAGGCGGAATTCTTATTTATCTGGGTTACGATCCCAATACTAAAAATCCCGATGAAATTGCTAAAGCAAAAGATTTTCTGATCGAGCATCGAGATAATATTTCAGCTTTTGCACCAGATACGGGTCAAATGCTACTCGATCAAGGTCAAGTCGATATTGCAGTTGAATGGAGTGGGGATGTTTTTCAGGTAATGGAAGAAAATCCTAATATTCGTTATGCCATTCCTAAAGAAGGAACGATTGTATGGGTAGACAATACTTGTATTGTTAAAGATGCGCCTCATAAAGAACTAGCAGAAAAATTTGTGAATTTTCTTCTAGAACCGGAAATCGGGGCAAAAATCTCGAATTTTATAAAATTTGCCTCGCCAAACAAAGCTGCGATCGCAAAAGGTTTGATAACTAAAGAAGATTTGCAGAATAAATCGATTTACCCATCTCCAGAAACTTTTAAAAAGATGGCATTTATTAGCGATGTCGGAGATGCCACGCGCATTTATGATGAAGCTTGGACGGAAATCAAAGCAGGAATTGGTCAATAAAATAATTGGAAGCTAGAATCGCTCGTCTCAATTCTAGTTTCCAATTTCTAACCACCGTAGTTGAAATAGGGTGCGATCATGCAAGCAGTTGAGTTAATTGGGGTTTCTAAAACTTTCAAAAGTTCTCGACAAAAAGAATTTATAGCCGTAGATAAGTTAGATTTACAAATCGCTCAAGGAGAATTTTTCTCGCTGTTGGGTCCTTCTGGATGCGGGAAGACTACGACTTTACGCATGATTGCAGGGTTTGAATTACCGACATCGGGAGAAATTTATATCTATAACGAAGCGATGGAAACGAGTCCGCCATTTCATCGACCCGTCAATACCGTATTTCAAAATTACGCCTTGTTTCCCCATCTAACCGTCGCTCAAAATGTCGCCTTTGGATTGGAGATGGAAAAGTTAGAACGATCGCAAATTCGCGATCGCGTAGCAGATGCGCTTTTAATGGTAAAGTTGGGCGGATTTGAAAAAAGATATCCCCGTCAACTATCGGGAGGACAACAGCAAAGAGTCGCCCTAGCGCGATCGCTCGTCAAACGTCCCAAAGTATTATTATTAGACGAACCTTTAGGCGCTTTGGATCTAAAGTTGCGTCGGGAAATGCAGATAGAATTAAAGCACCTACAGCAACAAGTCGGCATAACCTTTATCTATGTCACCCACGATCAAGAAGAAGCTTTAACCATGTCGGATCGCATTGCCGTAATGTCAGAAGGCAAAATCTTGCAAGTGGGAGATCCGATGGAAATTTATGAAGAACCCCAGTCTCGTTTTGTTGCCGATTTTATTGGAGAAACGAATCTTTTGAATGGAAGAGTTGTCGAACAGGCAAGCGATCGCGCTATTGTTCTCGTCGATGAAACATTACCCATAACCGTATCTTATCGCGAACCTCTCTCCATCGGTCAGACGGTAACAATCGTCATTCGTCCTGAAAAAATCGCTATTTCCAAGACTCATACAAATGGCGCTCGACCTTCCGGTTGGTCGGCAACCGTTGAAGAAGCCGTTTATATTGGAACTGATACTCGTTATTCGGTGCGTTTGACCGAGCGAACTTCGCTCTCGATTCGCCAACAAAATTTACATCGCCACCACTTACATTTCTATCAACCGGGGGAAGAAATTGAGGTTAATGTCTCTTGCGAAAATATGCGACTAATTCTTTAGTCATAGATAAGTAAGAAAGTAAAATTCTCACAGATAAAATTAAGAAAAATGATTCTTTTTTGCTTCGGAATTGGTGACAATGACAGTGTAGTTAATCGTGCCAAGCCGCTAGAACCTAAGACCAAGGAGCCATCCCATGAATGATAGAGCGTTACGTCACCCAAAATCAGAAGATCTTCTCAACAACTACTCCGAAGAATTTCTCGAACTACTGCTCGACGAAGAAAT
>JALOOL010000237.1 GCA_025454425.1 Hydrococcus sp. Prado102
CAGCGATGGCGCGCCTTCCTCTCGCTGGAACGAATTGGATTCCAGGATGGCAGGCTTAAAAATTTAAATAATTTGATTTTGTGTTGAGGAGTGCGATCGTAATTCTTAATCTAACAGGAATTTACTAGCAAGCTAAAAATTGCGATCGCATTTCGTATTGTAGTCTGCTTAAATAGCGTACCCATTAAACAGTGAATCTCAGCTAACCCCAGTGCCTCATCATCTGGGTATTCTATTTACGCCGCATTATACTAGCAACTTAGGTTAATATTGAACGTTTTTGGATAGATATACTGCGCGATCGCATTTTTAAATACCACCGACAAAACATCCAGGACTGAACGTATTATTGGGATCGAATTTTTCTTTAAGTCGGCGCATTATTTCTAAAGCATTCCCCGTGTAACCCCAAGGATCGAGTTGTTGTTTTATAAAAATTGGGGCTTCTAAAAGGGTGAGAAAACCACGATTTTCTTGAAGAAGCGATCGCATTTTTTGAATAGTATCTATATCTGGATTAAGAAAATGAAGTTTCCCCAATCCGCTACTAATATTAATACTAGCCAATCCTCGATCTGAGACTAAGCGATCGCATTGTTCTAGAATTTTAACTGCTCCCTTTGGCATAACTCCTATTTTGCAAGTAACCGACTCATTCGAGGCAGGAACTTGGATTGCTTGTTGTAATCTTTGCCATAAATTTAGCTCATCGCGATCGCACCCTAAACTAGTTTTTAATCCTAATTGTCGCGCGATCGATTCAACTTGTGCCAATTGTTCTTTAATACTTTCGGCAATACTTTGAAAGCGAAGCATTAATCCCATTTCGCGACCCATTCCCAAACAATAAACCGAAGCAGGGGCGAGAATTTCCGCCGCAGTAGGCGTTAAACTGGACATCAGGATAGTTTGAGTTGCTTTTGCGATCGCATTTGCTTCTCCAGTTAAAACAATCGTTTGGGAATCTTCGGGTAACGGATACAATCGAAAGGTAACTTGCGAGATGATGCCTAACGTGCCATAGGAACCTGCAAACAGCTTCATCAAGTCGTATCCAGCTACATTTTTAACGACTCTTCCCCCAGCTTTAGCGATTTGTCCGTCAGATCTCACAAAAGACAATCCCAAAACCATATCTCGAATCCCGCCATAACGCTGTCGCCAGCTTCCCGAATCTGCCGTTGCGACGATTCCTCCGATGGTTGCTGAGTCGGGATAGGCAGGGTCGAGAGGCAGAAATTGATTGGTTTGTGCTAGTATTTTTTGAAGATCGCACAGCTTAACGCCTGCTTCTACAGTAACGGTGAGATCGCCCACAGCGTGTTCGATAATGCGATCGCATTTTTGAGTGCTAACGACGAATTGCGCGTCTTTTACCAGTCCTCCCCAGCTTAGTTTGCTACCGCTACCGCAAGGAAGAATCGATAAGCGATTCTCGCAAGCATATTTAACAATGGTTGCAAGAGATTCTTGAGTATAGGGAGAAATTAAATAGCGAGGAGATGTTTTAGCAATGGCTTTTTCAAGCTTTTCCTTCCAACTAGATTCTACATTCTCCCAAGCAATAACGTCTGAGTTAGAATTAACGAGCGTTTCCAGTTTCGGGGCGATCTCGTAAGTCATTTATTAACATGAGTTAAATTGGCGTGCTTATTTCAGCGTAGCGTAAGGATGGGAATTTTTTGAATGCAATCGTCCAAAACAACTTCAAATTCCCCCTTAATTGTGCTTAGCATCGAGCGACAAGCTACACGAAAATTAATGTATTTTGATATTGACAATGCTTGTATATTATGTAGGTATATACAGCTATTTTGAAGTAAAATAGATATTTATAAATGATTTAGGAATAAAGAATATAGTCAAATATTATTGATTGGAAAAAGCTAGTAGGTTAGGACATTTCCCTATTGCCTAAATGCCGTTTCCAAAAGTTTTTGACAAAAGCGATCGCGCGCAGTGCTATAAAAGCTAAAGAAATTTGCAAACTTTCTTGTATATAAATTAATCACCTTTATAATTTCCTCAACATTAACTTCTATTCTGTAGATATAGATCGCTATGGAGGATGAAATCGTGAACTCACCCGTGGATCGAGTCGATGAAACAGGAGAACAAGCTCAAACCCCAATCGTTTCCGAGCCTGAAGTTATCTCAGAAGAAAAAATAAGCGTAGAAGAATTTAGAATTAATGGAGAATCTTTAGTTCCTACCATTAAAGAACTGATTCATCAAGGCAATATTCGTCGCATTACCATCAAAAACGAAGAAGGACAAACATTAATAGAAATTCCTTTGAGTGTCGGCGTGGTAGGCGGAGTTATCGGAGCCGCTCTTTTCCCGGTTGTAGCCGCTGTTGGGGTAATCGGTGCAATGGTCGCTCATTTGACGATCGCGATTGAAAGAAAAGAATAACCTAACCGACATAACCAAAGTTGCTAGTTAGAAGTTTTGGCTTTGTCGATCCCATCTGTATTTCGCGCTCTTGACTCCCGTTACAGCCGATAGGCTTAAATCAGTAATCAGTAATCAGTATTCTCACGAAGGTTGTTGGCTATTTTTTTCTTTATACAGTTTTACTGGTTTGTTATCGTCAAGCTGCGATCGCGATCGCAGCTTGACGTGTTTACCGAACTGACTTGCTCTTGTGTTAACAGATCGATATAGCGATCGCCCCACTCGCGCATTAATAATAGAATTGGCTCTAAACTTTGTCCGAACTCGGTCAGCGAATATTCGACTTTCGGCGGAACTTGAAGGTATACGGTACGGTTGACAACTCCATCGCGTTCTAATTCGCGTAATTGCAGTGTCAGCATTCGTTGGGTGCATCCTTTGACCAGTCGTTGCAGTTCGTTAAAACGTTTCGTTCCGTCCAACAGATGAAATAGAATTACTCCTTTCCACCGTCCGCCAATAACATCCAAAGTTGCTTCCACCGAGCAACCATAGCGACAGGTATAATCTCTAGCTTTCATACGATAAATCCTAATAGGATACTTTTTGATACTACTTCACAAAAATGTGCGTACTTGTCAGATTATCTAGTAGTTCGCACAATAAAAGTATAAATTTTTCTAGCCGATTTAGTCACTACCAGCTAAATCAGCGAGTTACCCGTTACCGGAGAACTTTACTGGTAACAAACAATCAAAGAGGAGGCGTAAACGCTAGTCTACAAAAGCTGAAAATTGCGATGGATGCTGGTACTAACTTAAGTTTTTTGATGACCAAAAGATTGATATTGAGTTGCATAGACTCGCTATTTCATCGTGCCAATAAGGAGGATTTTATGAAAGCATACGAAATTCACAACGAGCGACCAGGACTCGATTCAGTAATCCTTACAGAACATTCAGAACCAAAAACAAGCAAAGGGGAAGTTTTAGTTAAAATAAACGCCACTTCGCTCAATTATCGCGATTTATTAGTAGCAAAAGGATCTTATGGAACCAAGCTACCTAAACCCATCATTCCCTTGTCCGATGGTGCGGGGGAAGTAATAGCTATTGGGGAAGGCGTAACGCGGGTGCAAGTTGGCGATCGCGTTGCAGGTATCTTTATGCAAAAATATCTTTGCGGCGAACTTACTTTAGAAAAGTCTAACTCGGCGCTTGGCGGCGCGATCGATGGCGTTTTAGCAGAATACGTCGTTTTTGACGAACAAGGCGTTGTCAAAATCCCCGAACATCTTTCTTACGAAGAAGCTGCAACTTTACCTTGTGCGGCGGTAACAGCTTGGAATGCACTAGTGACAGAAGGACAACTCAAAGCAGGGGAAACAGTATTATTACAAGGAACAGGCGGAGTCTCTTTATTTGCTTTGCAGTTTGCCAAAATGATGGGTGCTAAGGTCATTATTATCAGCAGTAGCGATGAAAAATTAGAAAAAGCAAAGCAACTGGGAGCCGATGTAACAATTAATTATCGCACCTATCCCGATTGGGAAGAAAAGGTTTGGGAATTGAGCGATCGCATGGGAGTTGACCATGTTGTTGAAGTGGGAGGATCTCAAACGCTTTCTAAATCGCTGCGATCGGTGCGTTATGGCGGTAAAGTAGCATTAATAGGCGTTTTAACGGGTTTCGCAGGCGATGTCAGCACGGTTTCAATTCTATTCAAACACATCCGAGTGCAAGGGATTTATGTTGGTTCTCGCGATATGTTCGAGCAGATGAATGGCGCGATCGCGCAGAATAAATTAAAACCCGTTATCGATCGCGTTTTTTCTTTTAGAGAAGTTAAAGAAGCGATGTCTTATCTCGAAAGTGGCAAGCATTTCGGTAAGGTAGTTATTAACAGCATTTAACGAGCGCTTAGCAGTTATCAGTTAAAAGAAGTTGCGATCGATCGTATAGCAATTCTCATATAGATGAGGTACAGAACTAGTAGGGAAGGAGTAGAGACGCGATATATCGCGTCTTTACAGCCCCCATGCCTCGTCTTTACAGGAGGAAAGTAATTAGATGTCCCTTACTGATTTGAAAAACGCTATAACTGATAACTGTTTGCAGATTTTAAATCTGTTTCAACCCATCAATGCGATCGCATTGCAAATTATAAAAATTTAAATTTTTCATCAAGATATTTGGTCGCACTCTTATAAGTACTAAAAAAATAAGTTATATAAATCTTAGTTGTAATTTTTCTTATGTTTAATCTTTTTTGTCTAATCAAATTGTAAATTTAATTTTGCGAGATTTGCTTAAAAAGTAAAACGGTTACTTTTAATACAGTTGTTATAACAAGTCGCCCTTAATATTTTCTCCAGATTCAGTTCTGAAAATAGCGATATAAAAACTTGATCAAACAAGTTCTGAATCGCGATTTTTGTAGTATTTGCAAAGCAATTCTCTCTGAGTCTTTCACACTCCAATAGAATTTATTTTACCGAAAATTTGCTATGCCTCCTGAAGCACAACAGTTTCTTGGCACCTTTGTCTCAGAAAGTTTTTACTACTGGGCATCGGTGTTTATGTTACTCATCCACGCTGGTTTTCTGGCTTATGAGGGCGGCGCATCTCGCACCAAAAATGTGCTAGCTACAATGGTCAAGAACCTGCTTACGCTTGCTAGCGTCGGGCTTGCCTTCTTCTTTTTTGGGTGGTGGGTGTATAATGCTTTCCCCCTCTTCCCGGTCGCAGGAGGCATTCTTGGGCCGTGGACTAATGTTGCAGACGAAACGCTCAAAGCAATGATAGCTTTAGTAGATGCGTCTTATCCTTGGTCGCCTGCTCTCGCACCGAATACAAGCGACCACATAACGGGCGTATTCTTCTTTGCCTTCGCCTTGTTTGCAATGACCACTGCCTCGATTTTATCCGGTGCATCGATCGAGCGAGTGAAGATTGGGGCTTATTTAATTATGTCCATCGTGCTTGGTTCGTTTACCTGGGTGCTTGCTGCCGCTTGGGGCTGGAATCCTTATGGGTGGATGTTTACTCAACTGGGCTATCACGATTTTGGCTGTGCGGGAGTGGTTCATGGCGTGTCGGGATTCTTTACGCTAGGAGTGTTGCTCAATTTAGGGCCCAGAGTTGGCAAGTACGATGCAAACGGCAAACCGCGCCCAATTCTGCCGCATAATTTACCGCTGACAATGGTCGGCTTAATGTTAATTTTTGTTGGCTTCTATGCGTTTTTGGCAGCCTGTATGATTTATCTACCAGGCTATACCAAGGAAACAACCATCTACGGTACGCCGATGACGCTAGCTTCGATTGGCGTTAGTACGACTTTAGCCTTGGCTGCGGGATTGGTCGGTGCGTATGTTTCCTCAAAAGGAGATCCCTTCTTTACCATTTCTGGCGGTTTGGCTGGCATTATTGCTACAGGTGCAGGCATGGATATTTATCATCCTGCATTGGTAATTGTCTTGGCATTTATCGCCTCAAGTCTGATGCCGAAAGTTATCATTGCTATTGAAAGAATGGGCGTTGATGATGCGGTTGGAGCCTTTGGCGTACACGGTTTTTGCGGTTTGTTTGGCGCTGTTGCAGTTGGCATTTTCGCCTCTGGATTCCCTCAAGGCGAATCGGTTCCTTCTATTAATTTAATCGGTCAGATCGTTGGTGCATTAGTATGCACGGTCTTCCTTGGATTTATTCCTGGCTACATCACCAGTTTTATCCTCAAGAAACTCGGAATGTTGCGGGTGTCGCGCGAGGATGAAATGATGGGTCTGGATCTGGCTGAGATGAGCATTGAAGGATATCCAGAATATGCAACGCTCACGTTTGTCACAAAGAGCAAGGGCGAATCGGAAGCTAGCATGTCTCAATCTTCAACAAAAATGGCAATGGAGTAATAAGCATGAGTAGCCCATTTACAAACGCTAAAGAGTTTTTGGACGCAAAAGGCCCTATTTACACCTTTGCCAACAATCCAACTATAATTTATCTGCTATTAGCACTCAGCTTGGCGATCGCGATTTATTTTATCTATGCGTCGTTTGCAATGTATCGCAAAGACAAATCGAAAGCGAACGATCCAGCCTTGATGAGTATATTATTGATTGCAGGATTAGCTACATCGCTAGCAGGTTCTTTCAAGGATACCCAGAAAAAGCAACCTACGACTGCTTATCGCCAGAATATTCGTTACGAACAACGAGTCGAGCGACACAATAATCCCGCGATCGCGTTTCTGGGTTTAATCGGTAGTGCCGGAGCGGTTTTAGGATATAAAATGCAAGGGCGATCGTCGCGTCAACGTCGCAAACAAAGACGGTTTTAACTTTTAACTGACTAACGAGATCGAAATCAACCTGTTGTTATCTTGCTAAGAGCAAAAGCAACAGGTATTTTTTATGTTCGTGGAATGCTTTAATTAATAAGATTTTGTAACAGTAATAAAAGACTTAGTAGTAGCACGTAAGGCTTAAATTGTTGGGTTGATTAAATCCAGAAAGCTTTTATTTAAAGTTTCTTTGGCGATTTCTCTACCAAGCATTTTAGCCCAGACGTGCTAGTAGGTTGGGTTGAGGCAACGAAACCCAACAAAATATCGATGAACATTGGGTTTTACTTTGTGCTACCAACCTATATTTTAATGCGCTCCTTCTCATAACTAAAAAATATTCTCATGAATTAATTATTTGGGATTACTATAGTAAATTCGCGAATCGTTCGAGCAATTCAAACCATAACGGGTAGCTCGCTAAAAGATAACACATTTGCTAATTTTGAAGAGGTAGAACAGTTTGTCAAAGGACAAGGATTTCGTATCGAACGACATGAAATGCTCGACCTGTTAGCGCAATTAACCTGTATACAATCCTTAGAAATTCCGCTTGATGTTGCCGAGTCGATACTTACTAATTCGTTGGTTTCTGTTCTAATTTGAGATTTTCCAATTAAAAAATCTTCAAAAAGCCTTTGTTTCGATTTCCTAAAAATCGATCTAGTAATAGATGAAAGCAATCGAGAAAAACCATACCATCGAAAGATACTACATTTAATAGGAGTCTGACATGGAAAGCCGATCGCTCTTTTTATTGTTGCTTTCGGTCATTTTTATTGTTGTCTCTACCATTAAACTCAAACTCCACCCATTTTTAGCATTGTTATTTGCGGCACTCTTGTTTGGTGCTTTTGTGGGAATGCCGTTAGCCGACGTTCTGACGGCTGTGTCTGAAGGATTTGGGAGAACGCTTGGTTCGATTGGTATTGTTATTGTCGCCGGAGTAATTTTAGGAACCTTTTTAGAGCGCTCTGGAGGAGCATTTACTCTAGCTGAAAGCATTCTTAAACTGACTCGACGCAAAAATGTCCCGCTAGCGATGGGAGCGATTGGCTATCTCGTCGGCATTCCCGTTTTCTGCGATTCGGGGTTTGTGATTCTTTCGGCTCTCAACAAAGCTTTAACTAAAAAAGCGGGAATTTCCTTAGCGGTAAGCGCGATCGCGCTAAGTTTGGGATTGTATGCTACTCATACAATGGTTCCGCCAACACCCGGCCCGATTGCTGCTGCTGGACTTTTAGAAGCCGATTTAGGATTGGTAATTTTGTGGGGACTACTGGTTTCGATACCTGCTTTACTAGTCGGTTGGCTATTTGCGATTAAATTTGGCTCGAAGATTTATATCGATCCAGAACCTGAGTTTAGCGAAACAGAAATCGAACAGAAGATGAAAGAAGCGCCGAGCGCATGGCGGTCTTTTCTACCGATTTTTGTCCCCATCGTGCTAATTTTGCTGAAATCTCTTGCCGATTATCCAACTAAGCCTTTAGGAGAAGGTATTGTAAGCACTACGCTCAGTTTTGTCGGCAGTCCGATTATCGCATTATTAATCGGGGTTTTCCTCTCCTGGACGCTTCCTAAGCGATTTACTCTCGATTTGCTATCAGAGCGCGGTTGGGTCGGTGCGGCGCTATTAGACTCGACTAGCATTATTTTAATTACTGGGGCGGGTGGTTCGTTTGGTCGCGTCTTACAAGAATCTGGTATTGCAGATACCCTTGGCAATAGCTTAGCAGGTGGAAATTTGGGGATTTTAATGCCTTTTATTATCGCTTCGGCAATTAAAACCGCACAAGGATCTTCAACCGTTGCGATCGTCACTACCGCTACTCTGCTCGCTCCCTTATTGGGTGCTTTGGGATTAGAGGGAGAGGTAGATAGAGCTTTATGTGTAATTGCAATTGGAGCGGGGGCAATGGTAGTGTCTCATGCTAATGATAGTTATTTTTGGGTGGTTTCCCAATTTTCCAGAATGAATACTAAAACGGCGTTTCAGTTGCAAACGTTAGGTACTTTAGTTGAAGGAGTAGCGGCTGCTGTCGTTGTTTGGCTGATTAGTTTGGTAACTTAAGATGAACTTAAAGTGAATAAAATAGTTAGACGATGCGTTTACTCTCACTCGTATTTGCATTGCTTGCAGGAACACTCTTGCCGATTCAAGCTGGCGTTTTACTCGTCCAGCAAACATAATCCAGCACACTTTTGATAGTAAGCCAAAATATTAACGATCTAGCTATTAATCGTAAAATTGTAAGAATGACGCTAATTTTTAAGTAGCGCGAAGCTTAAAACTCCGCACTACAATATTTATGATTGATTTACTCTCGCTACCTAGCAGTTTCCACACCCCATGAGGTACAGTGTCTCTAGTTTTAGATAACACCTAATTATTAATTCGTAATTGATATGCGTTAATTACGAATTACTTTCCCGACGCGGACTTCCACGAAGTGGAGGAGCATCGACGAATTACGAATTATTTTGACCCGACCACGTAACCCACTTAGGAGATACGCCAGTCACTTGACATCCTGAGTTATAATCTAAGCCTCCAAGATTACTTTCACCTGTTTCGGCGACACTGAGATCGGTTCCTGCTAATTGAGCATTAGTTAAATTAGCACCGCTAAGATCTGCGCCGTTAAGATTGGCATTAGTTAGGTTAGCACCACTCAAATTAGCTTGGTGCAAGTTAGCACACCGTAAATCTGCACCGCTAAGATCTGCACCTCTCAAATCCGCACCAATTAAATCTGCACCGATTAAATTTACCTCGACTAAATTAGCGCCGACTAAGTTAGCGCCACTTAAATCTGCATTGGTCAAGTTGGCTTGCATTAAACAAGCGCCGCTGAGATCGGCTATATTAAGATCGATATCGCTGAGATCGGCTCTTGTTAGGTTGATGCGAGACAAAATAGCGCCTTTTAAACTAACTTGATGCAAACAGATTTCAGTAAAATCTAATTCTTTGGCTGCATAACGATTGAGTAACTCATGAGTATTCATATGCGTTTCTCCCTGCGAAAGCTGTGAATTAGCTGTTTATTGGCGATTGGTGAATGGCGATTGGCAA
>JALOOL010000530.1 GCA_025454425.1 Hydrococcus sp. Prado102
ATAACAGGTGTATTGAATCCTCTTCTTTCAAGAAGAGGTTCTCATAAAAGCCCTCTGCCTTCTGCCCTCTGCCTTCTTAAGTTCCACCGCGATAAATTTTGAAGGCAAGAATGCCCGCTAACACCACTCCCCCAAGCGCTCGACGGAAGTAATTCACTCCTTGAAAAAGTTCCAGCCACGCCCAGGTAAACAAGGAGCCAAAAGCGAGTGCGTCTAGTCCAATATGGATGTTGTCAGTTGTGGGAATCAAGTTGAGTAAAGTCGCTGCTAGCCAAACCAGAATCGGCAGATTGGGCTTCTGAGCAATAACGATGTTGCCTTCGCCGTCCCGAAAAGTGCGATCGAATAACGTGGTTCCTATCGGCTCAAGTTTCTCTGGGGGGCGGTTTAATTGGGATGACATTTCTTCTACCTGCGTACTACATACTAATCAACATAAATGTTAACGTTGTAGTGCAATCTTTATAAATCTCTCTAAAGTCTTAACATTGAAGCGCGGGCGCAGGTCGCACCCTCCCTAATTTAGTGTAATTATTTCTCCTTGGCGTTGCAGGGAAAGGCTCAAACAGCTAAGGATTTGAACTAATTGAGCGCCAACCCAACCTGAAGAAAGAGAACAAGTTTCTGATTCGCGAATATTATGTAAAAAGCGATCGCAAACTTTCCTCAACGGTTCGCTAGCTTCTATTTCTAATATTTCGCGAGATTGACCGTCAGGAATAAATCGTTCTCCGTGTGGCTGAAAATATCCCTTGTAAAGGGTTAAAGGTGCTTCGGCTGACATTTCATCAAAAATCAAACTTCCTTGCTTTCCAACCACGCACAACCGTCTCTGCTTGTCGGTATTTAACCAACACAGGTGAAGATAAGCTTGAAATCCATCGGGATACATCAGCGTTGCCCAGACTAAATCGGCTAAACCGTTTTGTAACCAGACGTTTCCTCTCGCCTGTACTCGATTGGGAATTTGTCCTAACCAGCGATTAAAAATAGCGATATCGTGAATGGCTAAATCCCAAAGCGCATCAACATCCTGACGAACGGGGCCCAAATGAGTCCGACTGGCGTAACCGTAGCGCAATTCTCCTAACTGTTGCGATCGCATTACCAGAAAACCTCGTTCTACGGCAGGATGAAATAAATAGGTATGATCCACTAATAGTTGTCGCTGTTGTTTCTCGGCTAAGCGCGTTAGTTCTACACATTCGACAGGATCGAGGGTAAGCGGTTTTTCTGCTAAGACGTGATAGCCAAGTTGCAGCGCATCTGCAATCAGTTGGTAATGAGTCGAAGCAGGCGTAGCTACAACTACTGCATCGATATCATTTCGCGATCGCACTGATTCCCAATCGGTAGCTAGAATAATCTTACTCTCGTCTAAATTAAATTTTTCTCGACATTCTTTTAATTGTTCGCCACTGCGATCGACAATAGCTATAATTTCCGCTAGGGGATGTTGCAGGAAATTTCGCACCCAATGAATGCCCCAGCGTCCGACTCCTAATATAGCAATTCTAGTTTTCATTTTTTGTATTTTTGTGCTGAGTGTCGCGCATTAATTAGCATCTTTTCTCGGTGACGAAGGGTATTTAAAGCGACTTCCCAAGGAAATCTAAAAGATTGCAACGATTCAAATGAAATTCGATCCTTATCAAAATCTGATACCACCTTGCCAAAAACTGCAAAAAGTTGGCGGCGAATTTGCGCTAATTGTTCTAAATCGTCACTTGTTTCAATTTGTTCGATTAACTGAACAATTTCAAGACTATAAAAATCGCATCGATTTTTTTCCTTGTTTTTCAGCGACGTGCGGACTTGCCAAATTCCAGACGCTACAAATACTCCGATTGAAAATAACAGACCGATAATATCTGCATATTCAACCACAAAATTAGGTCTATCGCGATCGTAATAAGTTTTCGCACCGCGATGAAACGACCATCCGATTTTCGTAGAAGAATCGGGTCGGTGAATCGTTGCCGCTTGAGTGTTATACGCAACTAATTCATTACGTGCCTCATATAAAGTTTTAGTAATCTTATAGATAAGTTTTTCATCTACGCTTTTGTTGGTAACTAAAACCGATCGCACTGCAACGACGGGCAGATCTTCTGGAGGAATCGGAATTGCACCATTGTAAGTTCCTTTGGGAATCTGGCTTTCTTCAAGTACGGGTAAAGATAGTTGTAAAGCTGCTGCTTGGTCGATGGGAATGAGTTTAGTCGAATTGTTCTGTAGGAGTTGACTGACTCCAGTCGTTCCCACTGCAATTACGCGAAACAAAGCATCTACTTTTCCTTGTCTAAGTGCTTGATAAGCTTGTTCGGGAGGTAAAGGAATCGCCTCAAAATCTGAGGCTTTTAAGCCGTAATGTTCGCTCAACCTCCAAAAAAGACTGTAAGAACCACTTCCTTTAGGCATTAAGGCGATTCGCTTTCCTTTGAGGTCGCTGACGTTTTTGATTCCCGATTTTTCAGTAGCAATGAGATGAAACATCTCTGGAAATAGAAAGCCAACTACTTCTATCGAGGGAGAAATAGGCGTATCGCTTTGCAATAGTGCTAGTTGTAC
>JALOOL010000238.1 GCA_025454425.1 Hydrococcus sp. Prado102
GAGAGTTAATCCCAATAAGAGTCCATTTTATCACAAAGGTCTGAGGGCTATGACCATTATACAGCAAGCCTTCTAGCTACGTTGTCACCCCGTCAGCTTTTTGGGCTACGTTCGGTCTAAGTCTGGCTACCAAAGAGTTTTTAGCTACTACCTCAATCCATTGCTGCCCGAAAACGTTTCCTTAATCGAACTCACTAAAACCATTCGCAACGGCTTGCCCTGTTTGATTTTTAATCAGCTAGCGGGCAGTCAGATCGAGCAGATCAATACTTGCTTTGACGGTCAGCAGTATCGCGCAAACTAGCTCATTATTTGTTAATTGCTGCGAAATTTCCCTTAAAAAGATGAATTTTTATTTATCTTTGTCTGCGCCCCTATTAGGGCAACTAACGCTATCCGAACTTCTTTGGCAGGCTTTCGCTCCTTTGATAGAGCCGAGTTTGGCAGTGCCAACTGCCATTATGCTCCTGCTGATGCTATTTCTCAGTTTGGAAGGGCGCAGACCAAAATTAGCGTTTGCTCGCTGGGCAGGAAAAGGTGAAAAACTTGCCGCGCTCAATCTCGCGATCGAGCAACTGCGGCAGCGCAAGCACGATAAAATATGTCTTTATTTAGGAACGCCCAAATATCGAATTCACCTCGATCCCATCCCAAAATCTATCCCTTTAAAACAGCAGTTGCGCCTGAGATGGAAAAATTTCTCCATTGCCACCCACGCTAGAATTCAGACGGGACTCCTTAACAATCCGCCTGCCGTGTTACTTCCCAGTGCCGAACGAGGAATCGTCGTCTGCGGTTCCCCTGGTAGCGGGAAAACGTTTAGTTTTAACGATCCGATAATTCGCTGCTGCATCGACGAAAAATTGACGCTATTCATCTACGATGTCAAAGGCGACTTGATGCGAAATCACGCGGCTTATGCGGCGGAAGCTGGGTATAAAGTTTACGTTTTTGCGCCCGGTTTCCCTTACTCCGGCTGCATCAACCTTTTGGATTTTATGAAGGACGAAGCCGACGCGACGATGGCAAGGGAAATTGCCCACGTTATCAACCAAAATGCTAAAAGGGGAAATAAAGGTCAATCGGACGAGTTTTTCGGCCCGGCAGCCGACCAATTAGTCCAGACGGTTTTAATGCTGGCGAAGGGAAGTATGTATCCCGATCTCTTGATGGCGTTTAAAATCCTCTCTTTGCCCAATCTTGCCAAACGACTGCTAGTTGCAAGCAATCAATACCGCTTGGATTTATGGGCAGAGGTCAGCGCTACGCAAGTTATATCGGTTGCGGAAGCCGAACGCACCGTATCGGGCATCGTCGGCGCGGCAATTAACACCTTCTCTAACTTAGTTAACCGCGATTTCATTCCCGCGATCGCCGGACAGACGACCATTCCCCTCGATGTGCGGGGCAAAACAATCGTCTTCTTTCAAACCGACGAAGAACGAGAATCGATAAGCGCTCCTTTGCAGGCTACCAATATCGCCATGATGCTTAAGCGCAATCTCAATAACCGAGTTAAGGGTCAGAGTCGGTATGCTTTCATCGGCGACGAAATTCCCTCGATTTATTTAGAAGACTTGAAAGTATATCCAAACCGCTTTCGTTCCTACGGACTGTCTACCGCCATTACCTATCAAAATGAGGCGCAAATGAAGAATATGTATGGCGAGAATGGGGCAAAAGAAATCATCGCCGCCTTCTCGACTAAAGGAATCTTCAGTCCCAGCGATGGAGAAACCGCGCAAAAATGGAGCGATTATTTAGGCAAAACCGAGGTCAACTACAAACAGCGATCGCGTTCTTATGGCAAGAATGGTTCCCGCAGCGATTCGGAACAGAACCAAACCATTCCGCTCAAGTCTCCCGACGAAATCAACGCCATGTATGAAGGAGAAGCGATCGTTATCAATCCCGCCTACCGAGGCAGCAAATGGGGGAAGCGACGGGCAAGCGTTCCCTGGCATATCCAACAAATTCCCATACCCGAAGCGGATATCGCCGCCCAAGAGAAGAGTCAGACGCTTTGGGATGAAAAGGTTCGCGATCGCTTGGTACAACGGGCGCAAGCCGCTCAACTCGTCCTAGACGAATCGAAACTGAGAGTCGAATTACTTCAGCGCGGCGAAATCGCCGATTGGATACTGCCAGACCCCAAAGAAGTTGAAGCAGAAAGCCAAACCGAATCAGAACAAGCTCCCTGGTAACAACCCTATTATTAGGAGATAACATCATGTCTCTTCGACCCGACGAAGATTTAAGTAACGTTCAACAAGATATGGATAGCGTCTTGATTGAAGGAGCTAAGTCCTTTCACGTCCTAACCGAGAAAGCAATGAACTTCGCTTTTGACTTGGCAGGACAGAAAAAATCTCCTGGTATCCGAATAGAAATCGATAAAGGAACGACCCATCAAGAACTTTGGAATCGATACAGTCAGGGCGTAACAACGTCTATCCCCGCTCAAAAAACTGTAGGCGTTGCTAAAAATGCCCTGCGAGATGGTCAGTCTAAAGAAAATGCCATGAAAATTCTGGCAGCCGATCCATCCTTTGAACGCATTTCTGAGAAATACGGTTCGGAGCAAGCACAACAATATGTAGAGCTTGCTGTTAATGCTGCTTATCGCAAAAATCTAGTCGCTCAACAGGACAAACAGCATCAAAAACAAATTTCAAAACAACGCGCTAAAAACTTCGATTTAGAACGTTAAAGGAGCATAAAACCCATGTCTGCTGACAAACTTTCTTTAGAAGAATTAAGAGAAATTGAGCAAAAACTCCCGCCTCAATTTGCTGCCCTGAAAGACAAGTATCCCGTTACCATTGCGGCGGTGGCTCGCGATTGGGATAAACCTGCTTATCCTCAAGGATACAGACCGCAACTGATAGAAATTTATTACGAAGACGACTGCGACTCGGCTATTTTCATTTGGAACGGCGAGCTAGTATCTCTCGAACTCGAAGAGTCAGTCGCCAATCCCAGCTTCACCGTCGTTGATATTGACGACGAGACGGCTTACGTCCAGATTGAGGGGCGCGTCATTTTGAATCGACTGGGAGGAGCAATCTTACCTAATGTCGCGCTCGATCCAGAAATTTTCTTGAGATCCGCACTCGGCAAACTGTCCGAGTCATAGATGCGATCGCGCTTCAACTGCTTTTACAAGGAGAAATATTATGCCAGATTCCAATAAAAACCCCAAAAACTTTACTGCTAAAGAGGCTTTTTCGCAGGAGTTCGACCCGCCTAAAGCTCAACCTCCACAATCTAATTTAGACGAAATCCTCAAAAAAATTCAGCAAGCGGCTCAAACTAAAGGACTGGGAGCTAATTTACCCATCGCCATTTACGATAGCAAATCGCTTGTTTTCAAGGGCGTTCCCGGTCAAAAACCCGACAAAAATATCGTTCATCCAACACAAGCAAAACTTTTGGAAAAAACCTTAGAAACGCCGCAAAATCTCAAGGGTTCGATCCGCATCTATGTCGGTCAGGAGAAAGTTTTTCATGTTAAAAACGGTCAAGTTTTAGCCGATACGCTGGGTTTAACTCGACAGCAGCAAGCGCAAAAAGATTCCCCCCAAGTTGAATCTTCCCCTGCTCCCAAATTATCATCCGAGCAGCGCATCGCTTTTCTCGAACAACAAATCAAACAGCAACAACAGCAAATTAACCGACTAATTCGACATTTTGAAAACCTGAACCACACCACTCCAAAACTTGCCGACCCCAACCTGGGCAACTGGTTTCAAAATCTTTACGCGCAACTCCAAGACAAGGGCAAAAATTTAATCGAGCAGCTTTCTCAATCGCTCCAGCAAAAGAAAGAAATGCTGATGGTTCGGGTTCGGGAATTTATTACCGATAAAAAAGAATGGGCAGATCGAACCCAGGAGAATTTGCTTACCCAAGCAGAAGCCACTCGCAATTCTATGCAGCTTAAAACGGGCGAGTTTGCAATGGGAACGATGATAAAGGCGACTCAAAAAGTTGCCGATTTAACGGGAGAAAAGTTTACCAGCCTGGACAACTTGAATAAGTATGCCATTCCAGCCGACCATTATTGGAAACTTTACAGCGATAAAGCTATGTATTTCCACGAACAGTCGGGGTCGCCACCTTTAGCCCCCGCTCATCTAACCGTAGCTGCCGCTCAGTATGCTTTACAGGATGGATTGAGCAAGCGAGCCGTCCTCGCCGCGATCGCATCTTCTCCCGATTGCAGAAGAATTCAGGTTCAACAAGGAGAAAAACAGGCTCGACAATATGCAGAACTTGCCCTAGCTAAAGCCACTCGGTTAGAAAAACAGGGAAAGCAACCTCAATTACAAACAGCCCAGCAGCAACAGCCGACCCAACAGACAAAAAACCGCCAAAATGAGCCGGGATTTTAAACTTTAATTTTAAGGAGGCTGCATTGAACTCGATCGCGATTTTTAATAACAGCCGATTTTTACAATGCAGCCTTTTCGATCGCATTTTCCTATTTCCCTATCTCAAATTTCGCAGTAGACTAGAAAGCAATTACCGACTTAACACGGTTAATTTGTATGTCAACTCAGAGAACGACAAGAAAACTAGCCAAAAACCAGAACGCCGTCCCAGGCTGGCTACCAAGTGGACGACGATCTTCCGTGGCTTCTTTCCCAAGTTCTCTGTTTTTTATCCACTAACGGAGGAGACTGAGAGAAGAAAATATTAATTTTTGTTACAGGGGATAACCGACAGACATTTAACTGCGGCTAAGTTGATTGTAGCAATCAAGCCCCGTTCGCGCAAGCAAAAATTTTTCTTTTCTTAGTATGACTTCATTAGTGGTTCCAATTTAAACCTACGGAGAACCACAATGGAAAACACAAACAATGAATTATTTCAAGGTAAGCCAAGCTTACCCACGTTGCCAATGCTTGGTTTTGCGAGCGGTTGGCTTTTTTGCCGTGAAAATTTTTTCGTCCCAGCCAAGCAGTCACCCAAGTCTACTGTCGAAATTTTGACAATAGAACTCTGACCCAATAAGGCTTCAACTAGCTTATCGGGGGAGATTTACCCTGTATTCGCGATCGCGTGGAATAAGAAAGCTGGTTGATTCTCGAAATGATGGGTGACTTTAAAAGCTGAATACACTGTACAAGCTGAATGCACCGTACAAGCTAAATGCGATCGCATTTGTAAGCCTGGATTTGATTGGTAGTCAAATCCCCCATATTTCTAGGTACAACCTAGCAATACAACTTACTTCTATTATCCGTCAGCTTTTTAATTTCATCTACCGTATCGGGAATCGCCAGCAGTTAAAAAAACTACTGGAGGTTTTCAAATGACGGTTACAGTTTCTATCCCAGTCCCAGAACGCATCAACAACAAAGTTCAAGGCGATTTTTACCCGCTTCAGCGCCAAGAATTGCTCGCGCTCAAGCAAGCGGGTATCATTAACAATGCCGCTTACGTCCACATGGCACTTCGCTGCGATAATCCGTTTTGCGATCGCCCCATTGAAATTATTCCAAGAGAATTTGCCCAGCGCTGGAATCTCGCCGAAAGTAGCCTTTATGAAGCGATCGCGAAGCTTAAAAAACTAGGAATTTTAGCGATTCGTACTGGAAAACTTCTTTTAAATTGGATTTTGTCCAATCGTCAAGCAACTTCCGCTCCCTCCGCCGATGTAACTTCTGACAGCGGTAACGACGCTAAATCCACAAGTAAATCCCAAGAGAATATCGATACAGAAACGCTCGAAAATAACGCTTTTGAAAATAGCGAATCTTTACGAGATCTCAGAGTCGATTCTGAGATCTCAGAGCCGATTCTGAAATCTCAGAATCAATTCCAGAATTCCAAAATTGATTCTAACATCCCAGAAAATCGAGAGCTAGAATCCTTGCCAGACAAGAATTGCGCTCTTCCTCAAACTATCCAGACTTATACAAACTTTAAAAAGACTCTCTCAGAAAGTGAGAGGGAGAATTTTTTAAATTTTGTTAAAGAACAAATCAAAAACTTGCCAAAGCAAGTCAATGATATTGAAGCTTGGCTAGCGAACCAAAACAAAGCAGGACAGAATCGCTGGGAGGTTTATTACAACAATTTTCTAGCTTCACAAAAAGTTAAAAACTCGTCGGCTAGCAAATATCAAAGTCTTGAAGAGGAGATCGAACAGCGCCGCCAGGAGATTAAGAAAAGGTTAAGAGAAGCTTCGCCAAATTTATCTTCTAATGTGAAGGACTCTTGTACGTTAAGAAAGGACGAACAAAATTCGTCGCACTCTCGACACTCCGACTTACAGAAAGAGATCGAACGACGACGAGAAGAAGCTAAAAAATATTGGCTCGAACAACGGCGACAGATCGCCAGAAAACGTTTCGAGCAAGGAGGCGAATCATGAGTAATCGACTGCCTCCTCAAAATATAGAAGCCGAAGAATTGATTTTAGGCAGCATTTTGCTCGATCCCGGTGCGATTGACCGCGTTATTAACCAACTGCACCCAGACGCTTTTTATGTCAATGCCCACAAAAAAATCTATCAAGCTGCTTGGGCGCTGCATTCAGAAAACCAACCTACAGATTTGATGAGCGTTAATAGTTGGTTGAGCGATCGCGGTTTATTAGAAGCAGTTGGAGGAACCGCTAAATTAATTCAGTTGTTGGATCGCACCGTATCGGCAGTCAATATCGACCGATATGCTGCGCTGGTAATGGATAAATATCTGCGGCGGGATTTAGGTCGCGTCGGAAACGAGATCGTAGATCTAGCTTATGACACTACGATGGAACTAGATTCAGTGTTCTATCAGTCAGAGCAAAGTATATTTGAAGTGTCTAACCAGAAACTAAAAGGACGTACAAAACTTAACAGCGAGGTAGTTATAGAGGCTTTCAATCAGCTAGAAGCAGAAAACCCCATTTATCCAACGGGACTATATGACCTCGACGAACTCATCGTTGGATTTGAGCCAGGAACCTTGACCCTATTGGCTGGCAGACCGTCAATGGGCAAAAGTTACTGTGCGATGTTTCTGGCTTTGCAGATGATGTTAAAGTATCGTCGCAGCGTCATTTTCTTCTCCTTAGAGATGACTTCTCTGCAATTGGAATATCGACTGTGGAGTTTGTTGAGCGTTTTTCCTGAGTACTGCCATTTAGATTTAATTCCTTTAGAGAGCGATCGCATCCGCAAGCATCGCGCCGGACTTCATGCGCTAGAGATTGAAGAGATGGAAATCATTGTTAAGGTGATGGAAATTGCCTCGGAATTACCTTTGTATCTCAACGACGACCGAGGAATGACCGTTTACGGTATGGCAAGCGAATGTCGTCGCCTGATGAGCGAAGGACAGAAATTAGGTTTGGTCGTGGTCGATTACCTTCAAATGATGGCTTCTGACAATGGTGGAAATCGCAGCTACGAATTGGGGGATGTGGCGAGAGAACTTTACAAAATGGCAGGCGATCTCAAAGTTCCAGTTTTGGCACTTTCGCAACTCAATCGAGCCGTCGAGGGAAGGAATAACAAGCGTCCTACGATGGCTGACTTGAGCCAGAGCGGAATTCTAGAGATGGTAGCCGATAACGTCATTCTCGTTTACCGGGACGAATACTATAACCCCGACACAGTAGACCGAGAAATCATAGAACTCATTGTTGGCAAAGCGCGGCATGGCAGGACGGGGACGGCAAGGTGTCTTTTTAACAAGTCTTATGGGTTGTTGAAGAACTTGGCTTGATTCAGGGAGGGCGAGTGCAATGCTAAAAAATTTTTAAAATCTTGCCCCTTGATTTTTTTTTGGCGATCGCCCTTGACAACCAAGACAGTCGCTACAAGGTATTATATTTTTGCCCAACCGCTAATTTGCATAATTAAGACTTGTTGAAATCATTTGTTAATTCTATAGCGTAAAATTTATAAATTCTCCAAATTGCCCTCAATTTTACGCTTAATAACTGCTTTGCTCTGCTCTCTTCCCTCTTCTGTATTCGGGAAATTATACTTAACCCCATTGGGATCTCGACGACTCATCAAAGCACGTAACGCTTCCCGATCTTCTTTGTGTTTTAATACATACGCTCTCAACTGAGCCTTATTCATTGCTTCAAAATTAGGTTTCATTTGGCAGAAACTCCCAAATTCCAGTAGAATAAATGATAATTTCTATATCTAACCCTGCTAAGATATAAATTTCTCCTTTAAAATCGTCAAAACGAAATAAAACAATATCCTGATGAAGATCGGATAGACTTTGACAGAGTTCAACCGATTTAACTGCTTGTTCTAAGGTTAAAGAAATTAATTTTTCCTCAATAATAACATTTCCAATTTTACCAAGATTTGTAGTTCCTGTAGATTGGATTGAGCCACGAAAAACAACATAACCTCCCATTATCCCCAAAATTATTTGTTAAGTGCGATCGCGGCTCTTGTAGCTTGGGTTGAGGCACGAAAACCCAACATCTTATTTTTTTTTTGAGAGATTTTTAAAGATTAGTTTTCAATTTAATTTAACTGGATCTGGAAGTGTATTAATTATATAGCAATCCTAAACGGATTGTAACAAGAGGAGTTTCTCAGGTACTAAGAGAATGTTTGTCAAGAAAATCTTAAAGAATTGGTTGAGATTTTCTGCTCGATCTTTTAATATCTATTAAGAGTTTATGTCTTTGAGCAACTAAAAAAAGTATCTTAAATCTATAGAAAACGTTCGCTATCTCTACAAGATGCGTTTTCTAGGCTGCAACGATCGCAGGGAAGTTTAAAGTTTTACTGTTAGAGTAACTCGCTGTCGCCAAAATGCTAATCGATGCCTTTACTCACTATTTCAATGAAGGCGAAGCCTTTTCAACGATTGTAGAGGCTAGGGCTTATGCCGAGTCTATTTTGGGCAAAAAAGTCAATTCGGGGACGTTTCTTGCCAAGCAAGTCGAAGAATCTCTCGAAGCCGCCCTGGTTCGAGCAGCACGTACTATCGTTAACAATTCTTCATCTCCACAACAAGCTTACGTTCGACTGGTCGATCTCTACCAACGCCAACCAAGGCTCGGTACTCGTTCCTCGACTAGCGTTCTGCAACAAGCCTATAGCACCCCCATTCCCATTGCCTATTTAGCCGCAGTGCTAGCCCAAATCACGCCACACAAAACCATCTACGAACCAACCGCAGGACACGGAGCTTTATTAATCGCTTCAAACCCAGCTAATACAACCGTTAACGAATTGAATCGGGATAGAGCCTCAGACCTGCGATCGCAAGGCTATACCGTCACCGAACAAGATGCTTCGATTTATCTACCAGACAGTCAACACGATGTCGTCATCATGAATCCGCCCTTTGGTTCGGTTGCCAATCGGCGATTTAATACCGGACGATACAGCACGACGCAGATTGACCATGCGATCGCGCTCCATGCCCTAAAAGCCATGAAATCCGACGGTCGCACCGTGCTGATTCTAGGCGGCAAACTGGGCAGCGACGAAGAGCAGAGATCTAACCGTTACAACACCAAAGAGACGAGAGCCTTTTACTATAGCCTTTACGAGCAATATAACGTTATCGAGCATATTTCGATTTGGGGCAATCTTTATCACAAGCAAGGGGCAGGATTCCCCATCGATCTAATCGCAATCGCGGGGCAAGGAAAATCGCAGCGCCCCCTTCCTGCGGCTGAAGTTCCGCCTATTTATCGCTCGTTTGACGAATTGGCGAAAATAGAAGGTTCGTGCAACGAGGGGCAACCAATTCTTCTGTACTACTCAACATCCCCATTTCCGGGCTTAATTGATAAGAAATACAAATTA
>JALOOL010000239.1 GCA_025454425.1 Hydrococcus sp. Prado102
AAACGATAGGTTGTTTGAACTTAGCAAGCGTTTCAATCTGTAAATATCCAGCACAACTCCAATGTAGGTTGATAATATCTGGATCGATTTGGGCTACTTGAGAAGCGATTTTATCTGGAAGCCATTGAAGAGAATAAATTGTGCGATCGCGCTGAGGATATAAACTTAGTGGCAGGCGATCTAATCTTGGTGCAAGCTTTTCCCATGCTTTAGCCAGTTTGCTTTTAGGTGACACGACAGTTATATCGTCGCGGGTTTTGTCGCCTACTAACATCGTTGAATTTGCGCCAATTTGCTGCAAACCTTGATGCAGGCGATAGGCGGCTGCATAAGCCCCACCTCGACTGTCAGAACGGCTGAGTAAGCATATTTTCATCGCTTAAAGAAAATTCCGTCCATTTGAAGCAATCTACCTGTTTCTGGGTCAACTAATCCAGGACTAAGTGCATAGAGATCGTAACCTAGTTTTTTCATTTGCTCTAACATTTCCTCAAACAAAGCTTGGTCTTTATAAAGAGGAACTAAAGACAACTCTAGCTGAATCCCCTTCACTAAAGGGAGAATTTGAGTAGCTCCTTCTATAACTTGCTTTTCAAATCCTTGTACGTCTATCTTTAGAAAAATCGATTTAGTATCATTTTTAATAAAGTTTTTAGCAATCGTATTTAACTGACTCAGTTTAACAGTTTCTGAACCGCAGTAAGTAGAGTCTGGTGCTACTTTGATGTGAGACTCTAGCATAGGCAAAATAGAACTGCTTGCACTCCTTTGAGAAATATTGATGGCAATCTCGCCATCTTTGTCGCCAATGGCGGTACGGGGTGCAATCTCCCACAACGGGTCTTTGCTGCTTAATGCCTGCAACTTTGAATGAGCAGATGAAAGAGGCTCAAATGAAACTATTCGTCCAGAATAGCCAGACTCGCGCAATAGATTAACATACTGTCCGATATTCGCTCCCACATCCAATACTAAGTCAATTTTATGGTAAGCAAATATGCGCTGCATCTGAGCAATTTTAGATGTTTGCGGGGTATATCTACTAATTTCAAATCCTAAGTTTTTAACTAGCCTTTTGATTCTTTTTTTCATAGCTGCAAGAAACGCTATAGTAAAACCCAATACCTATCGATGTTTCGTTGGGTTTTGTTACCTCAACCCAACCTACTAGCTCCCCAACCTTCAATGCTTAAACAAAGATCTGCCGAGCGTGTAGTTTATTTTTAAATTGGCGGTTCTAAATCGTATCCAAAATTCTTGAAATCATCAGAATATCCTGTAGTAAGAATATCGATTGCTTTGCTGTTATAGTACTTCAATAGCTTGGCATTTTTTGAATCTTTTTTAGATCTAGAAGACTGATTTTTATGAGGTAGTTCGGCTTCTATATTTAACTTTGAAAGTATTTTTTTAAAGTCATCGATAAGATTTTCATAGTGTCCGATTTCATCTACTAGACAACTTCCATTGCGATCGTAAACAAAATGAGATTGCAAAATTAAATCATTTTCAATTCTCCATTTGAGAAAATCTTCAAAAATTAAACTATTCGCCGTCTTATGAAGGTAGTGGCTAGGCTTACCTAATATATAAAGATAGTCAGAAAGTTCGCGATCGAAAGGATTCCTAACAAAGGCAAATTTAAAAAATTTATTATATTCTTCTTCACCCAAAAACTCTTTCAACTCAGACGCATAAGCATGTCCCCATCTATGATATAACAGGCGATCCAGTTTGCGTTCGGCTCCCACAAATGGTAAATGCAATCTCCAAGCTATTTTGTTAATAATTGAAACTTGGTAACAATATTTAGTAATTGCATTGGCAATTGAAACACCAGCAACTTTACTGATATGCACAAAGATAAACTTGCGATCGAATGATATTTTTGAAGCCATTGCTAAGTAAAAAGGGAATACAATTTAAAATTTGAAAGAGCTATCAAAAAAATTTAATGTTTTAATGAAAGTTCTTCGATTAGATCCTTGGCTGATTCATGAACCGCAACATAATTTCCCATTCTAAAATGTTCGTCTTCAAACATATCGTATTTCTTAAAATCTACACCTTTTGGATATAATCTGCCAATTGAATAGCCTTTAGGAATTAAAAAATCGTAAAAATCTCCCAGGATTATTTTTGAAGGAATGCAGGTATAACCATACTCAAATTGTATTAATGTTATAATGTTTTTGGTTAAAAAATCGCTAAAGCCTTTTAAAACAAAAAGCTCGTGTCCTTCGGTATCAATTTTCATAAAGTTAATAATTTCTATTTTATTTTTCTTAGTATAATCATCTCCTGTAATGACATCACATTCTATAATTTTAGAGTCGAGTTTCCAAGGCAAACTTTGAATACTACTACCTGAATCCTGTGTAGGAATATAGGTTACATCGACTTTTCTATTAAAATCTGAAAGTCCAAAACTATTTGAAATAACCTCGGTATAAGAATTTAAATTTGAAGAAAGTGAATTAAAAGTTTCAGGAATAATTTCAAAACAGTGTATCGTTGCATCAGGAAATATTTTTTTAACCCGGATTGACCATTGACCGTGGTTTGCTCCTACATCAAACACAATAAGTTTTCGTTCTAAAAAATATTTTTTTATGACTTTCATGAGATATACTTCGCCATTTTCTTCCATATCCCAACATTTCTCGTTCCAATAAGCCATCAAAAAATATCTAGAAATTTTTTCTCCTAGTTTGACGATTTTAAGTTCGCGATTTTGCCTAATAATTTTTGTGAAAATTTTATAGATTTTTTGTTTTAACATAGTTTAAGAAAATCTATTTATTAAAAATCCTTTTTAGCTTTAAATTTAATCGTTTTGTTAAAGAGCTTGTAAAAATTTTATTTTGTGTAAAATTGTCCGCTTCGCGATCGCGAATAACAAAGGGCGGGGGATTTAAAGGAAAATACATCTCTTGTACGGGTATATTTGCCAAGGGGTTTGTATTATCTACTGTATGAGTACTTTCTGAGTTGAAACCAATATTGCTAACCAAATTTACATTAGGAAGAACCGTTAATCCATTTTGAATCCAATTAGCAAAAGTCCATCTGTATGCCCAACTATTAATGATTTCGTCATAAGTTGCTTGAAAAATTTTAGCCCAATATCTCGCTGCGCTAGGTTCTTCTAAAATTTTGGCAAGCCAATTCTCATCCCGAATTGTCGGCCAAAGTTTCATTTCTATATCATAATGTTGCCAAGCCCGTCTCCAGGTTGCCCAGCCCCAGCAGTGATTGTAACGCGAGAAATAATAGCTATACTCTGTACGCTTGCGTCCGAATTGAAAATTATCTCCAGAGATAACCATTATCCGTTCGTCATCTCGATATTTCTCTAGTAACTCTTCACAAAAACGAAAAAATGTAGAATTGGGCAGACAATCATCTTCAAGAATAATTGCTTCTTCTACCTGCTCGAATACCCAATCCAAACCGCTAGATACTCGCTTCTTGCAGCCTAAATTTACATCAGAAAAATTAGTTAATACTTTACAGTTCCAGTCTACTCGCTCAATAATTTTTCTAGCAGCAGCGCATTGTTTCTCATCGCTAGGTTTGTCTTGACGAGGCCCATCAGCTACTACTAACAAGATGGGAGGTTCAGCCTTACGAATCGCTTCAAATACTTTTTCCGTAGTATCTGGTCTATTAAAAATTAAAAAAGCAACTGGAGTTTTCATTATTAAGCAGAATTTTTAATTTCCTCACACTATATATCGATCGCTAAAGTTACGACGTAAATCCTTTCGGGCCTATCTTTTCGACTGGAATTGACTCAAAGCCTAGTTCAAAAGCTGGTGAATCGGGATTTAGCCTAAAGTTTCCCCTTTCTAAACCTACCAACATCGGGTCGGCAATAACAGAGTCGCGATCGAATCCTGCTGCTTGCCATTGAGCAAAGTTGCCTTCTGGCGTAAGTCTTTGTTTTGTCGTTGCTAAGGTTGACCGAGATCTTGCGTTCCAAAAAAGATTATAGTTCGACTCTGACAAGCCATCTGGTCGCCATAGTGGAGGAGGAGAGGATACAAAAGCCGCGTTTGGATTTTGGGAGATGACAATATTTCTTTCAATAACATTATTGGCCATAAACTGGCGATCGCCCGGATTTGCCCTTAAGTAAATTAGATTTTGTTTCCCATTGATAAAAATATTATTTTCCACGTTGTTATCTCTGCCACCATGAATGTAGACAGAAGCCAGTTCCGTGTTGATAACTATATTTCCATAAACAGTCACGCCGCTACTAAAACTATCTAGATAAATTCCAAAAGAAAAGTAGGGCGAAACAAATTGTCCTTTCTCTGTTGTTCCCATACCGACAACATTACGTATGAGGTTGTAGCGAAAGATATTGCCTGTCGGTCGCTTAGCTCGACCCGTGTAACTCCCCATAGCACAGGTATCGGCAGTTTCTAAACTCGTATCCACAATTTCGTTGAATTCTACGATATTGTTATCCGAATCATTATTGACATCTGAATTAATATATATGCCATAACGGGGCATACGGGAAATCCGGTTGTGAGCGATAAGATTTTCACTGCCACTTATGACATATACCCCTGCTACATGCTTGTAAATCCTTCCGCAATCATGAATTTCGTTGGCAGCGATTAAGTTGTTGAATGCTTGTTCGGCGGTACTTTTTGCTTCTCTACAGATTATGCCACCTTGACCTGAGTCAGCTATTTCATTTTTAATAATGCGATTTTCGTTGCTGCGTTTCTCCAAACGTACTCCATGACCGCCAAGTCCCTCGAAGGTACAATCTTCGATCGCGCAATATCGGGCTGTTGATAGCCATATAGCGGCATCCGCCGGAAAGAATAAGTTGTCTGAGAGAGTATAGTCGGTATCCTTAAAGGTTAAGCTTTGGAAATTAATATATTCGACAAAATCATTGTTTTGGGGATTTCCCTGTAAGACAATCGATCTGTCCATTGCTGGTGCAACGACTTCTATATTGTTAGGATTGGATGCTGTCGGCCAATAAGCTAATTCGCCAGTCTCCTTATCTAGATGCCACTCTCCAGGACTGTCCAAAGCTTCGCGTACATTTTCAATAAAAAAGCGATTGCCCTGACCGATAAAATAATTAGGATAGTTAGGGTTTCTGAAGTTTCCTAACAGTCTGCTATTGTTTTTATCTACGCTGTCGATCTTAAAGATCGAATTTCCAAAATTCTTTGCTATGAAGGTATTGATTTCTGCGCCTTTCCAATTTTGCCAATTTGGGAATCGTGCGGGATCGATGTTAATGTTATTGCGACCAAACTGCGCTCGATTGACATTGCTAGCATCCTGCGGTTGGGCAAAAAGCCAGCCTTCTGTACGAGGTTGAGAGGGATTGAAATTGGGATAGCGAGCGCGAATTGCCCAGTTATTGCCTGCTCGAAGTATGCGAAAATACCACTTTCCGGCTTTCACATCAGGTAAGTTTGTCGTCCAGATATTGCCCTGTCGCTTCCAGTTTGTGATGCGCCGTCCGCCACTAATAACAGCCCTTTCATTGCGATAAGCTTTGTAAGTGACTGGAAAGTCTTCGGTTCCTGAATCTTCGGGAGTAAAAACCAATGTCTCTGACAAAAAGTAAGTACCTTCTCGCACCATAACAGTAACAGGTTCTTCGAGCGCGTTACCCTGTTGGCGTTTGAGTTCGCGAATAGCATTTCGTGCCCTTTCGAGCGTTGCAAAAGGGCCATCTGTCTTGGTAGCGTTCGGTGTTTCCTGTTGTCCCGACCAACTATCGTTCCCGTTGGTCGAGACATAAAATTGTATGCCATCCGAAGAATTTGTTGCTATTTGACGCTGGGTTTGGGAAATTACGCTAGCGATTACTGGAAGGGAGGCACTAGCTAACCAACCCAAGCCAACCAAACCTAAGAAAGTCCGACGATCCATATATACTTGCTCTTATAAAATTATTTTTTAGATTATTGCTGATAGATAGCTGCTTTTATAGACTTTATAAAAGAGCGCGAAAACTACAACAATTTTTCTGATGCCAAGAATTTCACTCGCTCAATCCTTTTTTTTGTACAAAAAATCTTGCTGTGAAAATTGGTCGATTTGATCGTATAAATTAGAAATATAACTATCTATTTCTTCCTTGAATCTTGCTTCAATTAACATAAAGTTTGGCTGGTATTTATTAAAATCTAAGCCTTTTAGTACATTTAATTCAAATCCTTCTACATCTAAAGATAAAAGATCTATGCGATCGATCTGACACTCATCTAAAATTGAAGTTAGCGTTCTTGCTGGTACTTGAATTTCATAAGGAACGACATTTAGCTGAATTTCACTCCCCTTCTTGATGTGATTTTCATCAGCTTCTGAACTCTTGAGCGCTCCTCTAACAAGAGACATAGCATTGGCATAAACCATCGTTACATGAGGCTCTTGATAATCGGAAGAAACTAATGCACAATTAAAGACTTTAGAATTAGGTCTTTCTAAAACGCATTTTTCATAAAGTTCGGGAATTCCTTCTACTAAAATTCCCGTCCAATTTCGGAAACGTTCAAAATAATAAGTATTACTATAACTAAATCCATCATTAGCTCCTGCTTCTATAAATATTCCATTCTTCTGAGGTAAATATTTTTCAATCTTTCTATCAATTTCATGTAATGATGGTCTTGAATATATATCGGAACCAATAGATTCAAAAAATCTTCTTTGAATTCTTTTTATTTTTTGTTTTAGCATACTTTAAATATTTTTATAGTTAAATACTTGGTTTTTGAGCTTCCATGTACAAAGTCTCCCATTGTCTATCTTCTCGTTCTATAAACAATAGCTCGTCTGTTCCCTGCCTAAAAGAAACTTCTTTAATATTAATAAATCCTACTTCTTTTAAAACCTGCTTTAACAATTCGCTATCCCAAACAGATTGATGACCGTAGTTTTGCGTTAACGAACCAATAGCTTCACAACCACTCGTCCATCTTAAAAACTCTTCATTTACCTGCTGACCGCAATAATAATTTACATATTTTCTTAGGTCGGGTACTGTTATTCTTATCCAAGCACCAGGTTTCATCGTTCTCTTTAATTCTTTCAGTAAATTGAAAACTTCAAATGAATGTAAATGTTCTAAAGTATGTTCTGAAAATACACCATCCCACACATTGTCATCGCACTTGAGAGGAAATCTTAAATCCAGCATCCAATCTGGCGTATTGTCATACTTCTTCCAAAATTTGTAGCCTGCAAAAAAATCAGCATTAACCCATCCCTCTAATTTTGTCGAACCACAACCTAAATGCAAATAATTTTTTCCATCTTTTTTCAAGTTTGGCTTTTTTGGGAAAAATAATCTGCCATATAAGCTTTTCAGTTCAAAGGCTAATAAACTTTTGAAAGTTGGCTGGTATTTAGTGTTATAAATACTAAACTCATCGACTGATGAATTGGAAGTCATTAAATTTTCTCCTCAATTGCAAATTCATTAAGATTCCTCATTTGCATAGTGCTTTATAGCATTAATAGCATGTTCGGGTTGGTTATTCGTTTTGGGTTGAAATCTAAAGTCTCTATGAAAGAAAAATGATGTAGTCCAAGGTGGAACGTTAATTGGCCCCATTCCTGACATATCAACCTGAATTAAATCCGAATCTCGAAGAAACTTTGTAGTTTTCATGTACCAATCTGAATTGTCCAAAATAATCATTCCTCCAGCTTTTAGCTTGCTTATTGCTACTTTGGTACATTCAAATCGGCAAGAACCATCAATTATAATTACATCAAAACCTTCATAATTCAGGATTTCTTTAATATAAGATGTCTCATCTAAGACTAGCTTTAGGTTTACATTTTCTCCCACTTGTTTTAAAACTTTTTCATACCATTTTTGATTATTTTCAATACTGATAACTTTTTTAGAAATTTTAGACCAAAAAAGCGTTGAGTTTCCAGAACCGTATTCAAAAACTTCTTTATCTGAAAAATCAAGTTGTTTAATATACTCGATCGCGGGATAAGTATACCAAGGAATCGGCTCTCTATTGACATCGATTGGTTCTTTTGAATAAAAACTTTTAAACCAGCCAAGTTTTTTTAGATAACCACTTCTCCAAAAAGCATAGGTTGCTTCTAGCCGAACTAAAAATAATAATTTACGAAAAAACTTTTTTAACATAACTAAGATAAATTAAGTTTTGATGAATGCGAAAAGGGATAATTAAAGCTTTAGTTAGCATACCAGCAGTATAAAACATTGGCGGATAAAATAGGCAGCTAAAATAAGTAGCGACTGCATAAGAAATTGCCGTTGCTATAGCGGCTCCAACCCCTCCATAAATAGGAATAAGAAAAAAGTTTAGTATTATATTTGTTATCGTTCCTAATAAAGTGGTTGCAAAACTAAAACGAGTTTGATTTTCAGACATTAACCATTGAGTGCGAGCAACTCCTAGAAAAACAAACGGCCCTGCCCAAATATGCCAAGCTAAAATATCCCCTGCTTTACTGTATTCTTGTCCCAATAAAGTAGTCATCAAACTACTTGAGAAAAATGTCATAGGAATGGCGATCGCTAACGATACCCATGCAATTAAATCGTAAAGTTGTTGTAGCTTATCATAATATTCTTGCTTGCTTCTTTGCTTGGCACGAAGAATAGCTGGAAAAACAGAAGAACAAATTGCAACTGGAACAAAATACCATATTTCTGAAAATCTGATTGCTGCTGCATAGTTCCCTACTTCGCGATCGCCCACCATATTACCTAACATAATTTGGTCGATTTTCATATAAATAGTGACCATAACACTAGAGAGAATTAATGGCCATGAATCTCTCAGCATTTCTATCGCTCTCGACCAACTTACTTTCCAACGAAAAAAAGTTTGATTGTGGTTAAAATAAACAACAATTGTGCCAACAGCTTTGAGCAAGGAATCTATCAAAGTTAGCCAGACAAATGCCATTAAAGACATCCCAAATGTAATAAATAAAAGTTTGAGGGCAGAGCTTAAAATAAGTTGCCCGCTTCTGACGACGGTCATTGCTCCAGCAAGTACTTGTGACTGAAACCAGAAATCAATTGTTTCAAAAGCGCTAAATAATAACCCAATTCCAATAATTATAGTTATCGATCGCACTTCGGATTCGTTGTTTAAATTCCAAATTGCGCCACTAATTAATAAAATAGTTACTAAACTTCCAATTAACTTTAAGACAAAAGTCGTTCCTAAAATTTCCTGAGTTGAGCTTTCCTCTTGCACGATATTGCGGACGACAATTGCATCCAATCCTAACTTCGCGATCGCCCCAAATAATCCTACAAAGCTGATACTATAACTTAGCTTGCCAAAGTTTTCAGCGCCTAGATACCGAATAACATAAATTCCTACGGTTAATGAAATGATTATTGTCAAAACTCGTTCGGCAAATAGCCAGCCAACGTTACCGATGATTTTACGCAGTCCTGGGCTAAGCTTTTGACTTATTGAAGCCAGTTTATGGAACATTAAAGTTAGATTTCCTCACAAACACCAATCTTTAGCATTACTTTAGATTCCTCATATCAGCAGAAAGTATATTTCGCTAATGTGTGTCTGTCAAGATTTAGCTCAATTGTATTTTGTTGGTTCGGTTTATGGTTAAATTTTCAGCCAATCAAAGATATCATTAGCACTAGACCTATGGGCATAAATCTAAAAT
>JALOOL010000240.1 GCA_025454425.1 Hydrococcus sp. Prado102
TCCAAGGCTGGAAGTAAGGCTTGAGCGCAGTGATTAGAAATAGTCATGCTGCGTTCTTAGGGGAGGGGAGAGCCGTGAGGCTCGAACCTTACCCGCTAAAAGGTAAGAGGTGAAGAAACAATTAAAAGCTGAACAATTAACGACCGAGATTGCGTTTCAATCTTTCCAACTCTTCATTGGTTTCCAAATCTTGAAATTGTGCTTCTAAAGGGTCGGCTGACCTGCTGTAGGTATTGTAACTGCTTCCTCGATCCCATCCAATCGTATCCGAGTTAGAAGCCGTTTGTGCCTTAGCTTGCGCGGTTTTTGCTTGGGCAGCTTTGGCTTGCACCTCTTGTTTTCTTTGCTGTATCTGACGCAACAATTCCTGAGATTGCAAGATGCGTTTTCTTGCTCCTTCCATTTGTCCCCAAAGTTGATTGCCTTGGCGCAGTAAAGCTGCTTCTCTTTCTTGTGCTGCTTGTGCTAAATCCGCTCTTCCTGCTGCTTTGGCTTTATCGATTCTCAGATGCCAGGTTTTGATCTCTTGAGCAACCGAAAGAATTTCATTTTCCAAACGCTGTTTTTGTCGTTCTAAATCTGAAACGAGACGTATCGTATCCTGTTCTTGTTCTCGTAGTTGTTCTAGAAGTGCTTGTAACTCTAGATGGGGATTGTTTTTTAGAAATTCTTCAAGCCGAGTTTCGAGAAACCGACTGACTTCATCAAATAAACTCATGAGCGATCGCCGATCTTTAATAGTTCTTTGTCAGTTATATCGAATTCCCAATTGAGAATTCATCATTCAAAACTCATAATTCTTTAATCGTAAACAACGATCTGTTTTCTTTACTAGTCACCGATCGCCGATCGCTGTTAATGGACAAGGGGGACTTTTGAAGAATCAATCCAAAATCCTTTCATCCAAAATCCAAAATCAAAGTAACTGATAACTGATGACTGATAAGTGTTAAAACCCTTGTCCTACTTCTAGGGAATGACTTTTGCCATTTCCATAAACGATCGCCTGTCGATCCTGTACGCTCATTAGCGTCCAACCGCTCGAACCTAGTACTTCTCCAGGTTCAAAGCGTCGAGTTGTGCCTTGGATGTCGAATAGGGCGTAAGCGCGATCGCCTGCTTCGAGTAAGCCCACCAGCGTTAAGCTTTTGGTAGGATTAGTCTCGCTTGGGGAAGTCGATTTAGCGGCGGTTGCAGGCGGTGGAGGTGGCGACGTTGCAGGTTTGGGCGCAGGTGCAGGCGCGGTAGCTACTGGCGGTTGGCTGGGCGGGTAGACGGGAACGTATACTTTCTCGATAATGGTTTGGGTTGTCTGAGGCGGAGGCGGAGGCGGGGCGATTGTGGGCGGAAGTGGAACGGTTGCGGGGGAAGTTTCTCGTGCGATTTGGGTTTGGGAGCGATCGATTCGTTCTAGCGATCGCTCTAAATAGGCGATAAATTCGGCATCTGATGGGGAAATTACTGGTTTTTCGGGGTTTGTTACGGCTTGCGGTTGAGAAATCAAAGGAATCCACAGTCTATTTTTGCTAGCTAACCAGATAATGACTAGAGTTAGATAGACAGATGCGATCGCAAAAATAATTTTATCGAGATGCCAGATAGGAGCTTGGTATTTATAGCGATTCATTGAGGGTTTTAACAGTAATCAGTAATCAGTAATCAGTGAAGAAAACAGATAAGCTAAGACGTATTTAAACATCCTATGATTAGATTAGTTAAATCTAGTTTAATGTCCTTGCTATTCCCTGTTGCCAACTCCCAAAACTGTAGCTCATAGCGATGAGAAACGCTAGATTTTTTTTAGGAGATGGTTGTACTAGGTTTAACCATAGACTCAAGGGCGACTTCGGCTCGACGTTGTTCGGAAGGTATATATTCTGGAACTAGTCGCTTGAGAATTTCGATGAGTTCTTCAATATTATGACTTTGAATGGTTGTTAAGAGATCTTCGAGAGAAAATTGCAGCTTTTCCCAACAAATTGTTCGTTCGTTAGCACAATAGATCTTGGGGTGTTTAGTCGGTCTAACATTATCCCCGTCGATTAATAATTCTTCATAAAGTTTTTCTCCCGGTCTTAATCCCGTAAATTTAATCTCGATATCGCGTCCGGGTTCCAATCCACTCAAACGAATCATTTGTACGGCGAGATCGTAAATTCGCACGGGTTCCCCCATCTCCAGCAAGAAAACTTCGCCGCCACTTGCCATTGCGCCAGCTTGCATCACCAAGCGAACCGCTTCGGGAATTGACATGAAATAGCGAGTGATATCGGGATGGGTAACGGTGATGGGTTTACCTTGGGCGATTTGTCTGCGAAAGCGGGGAACTACCGAACCGCTACTATCGAGGACATTACCGAAGCGAACGATCGCGAAACAAGTAGGTACATTGGAGAGTTCGGCGAGGGATTGTATAATTAGCTCGGCGACTCGCTTGCTAGTTCCCATGATATTAGTCGGACGGACGGCTTTATCGGTGGAGATTAAGACAAAGTTTTTGACTTCGTTGGCGATCGCGCATTCAGCAGCAGTTAAGGTTCCGAATACGTTATTATAGACACCGCGATCGGCATTGCTTTCGACTAAAGGAACGTGTTTATAAGCTGCTGCATGATAAATCGTATCGACTGCGTGTTTTCTGATTACTCTTTCAAAGAAGTTTTTATCGGTGACGTTACCTAAATAAGCAATTCGCTTGAGGTGAGGATAGTGTTCGGCTAATTCGAGATCGATATTGTAGAGAGCAAATTCATTGAGTTCGTATAAAACTAAGCATTTAGGCGATAGTTGAGCGACTTGACGACACAACTCAGAACCGATCGAGCCGCCTGCTCCGGTTACTAACACCGATTTTCCAGTAACATTAATTTTGAGCAATTCTGGATAAGGAAGAATTTCTTCTCTTCCCAACAAATCGGCTACATCAACATTGCGAATTTGGCTAATCGAGACTTCCCCCGATAGCAGTTGTCTCATGGGAGGAATGGTTTTTACGCTTACGGGAAGCGTATCCAGTCTGGCGATGATTTCGCGTTTTCTAATCGCTTCTAGCGCAGGCATAGCCAGAACAACAGTATTAAAAGGAGTTTGCGCCCATAACCTATGTAAATCGGTGGGAGGATAGACTTTAATTCCTTGAATGACTTGTTGTTGCAATTCGGGATTATCATCTACGAAAGCAATGATTTGATAAGTTGGTTCTTGAGCGAGAGCGCGAGCGAGTTGCGAACCCGATACGCCTGCACCGTAAATAACTACCTGCTGGCAAGTTTCACAATTGTTGACATAGGAATGCAGTTGGCGGAATACCGAACGAATCGCTATTCTTGTCGTAACGATCGAAATTAGCGTTAGCAAGGCATCGATGAGTAGAATCGATCGCGGTAGGGGCCACAGTCCTTGTAAGTATGCTAGAAACACCAAAATGCCAGAACTGACCAAAACCGATTGCGTGGCTGTTGAGACAAATTCTAGGTCGGTATAGCGAACGATAGGACGATACAATCCTTTGAGGCGAAAAACTAAGAGCTTGATGGCTATTAGAAAGATTATTTGCCCAGAATAAGTAAAAATTGCCGGAGTTGGAAGGACAGAATCTCTTAAAGAAAAAGCACCCGTTATTGCTAAAAAGCAAATAACGGCATCGAGCGCCATCAGCAGCCAGCGTTTATAGGTTCTAGATAGCGAGTGATAAAAGCTATACAGCCAATCCAGCAAGCGCTTGCGCATACAACTCCACACACAACAAAATTAAATTCCTATAATCATGTGAGGTTACATGAAAAAAGCTGAACAGGCAAGAGCATTTCCAGTCTAGTTCATGAAAATCTAATTATTCTTAGCTAGCTGTCGTTGAAGAGATTGTAGATAAATTTCACCGCAAACCAAGGCAAACATTGTGCAAATTAAACTGGCGAAAGCTCCTATTTCCCCAAAATAAGCGATGCAGGCGGCAATTACCCCATTAAAACTAATATATAAGAGGGCTACCTTATCGTGAGACAAGCCCGTTTGCTGTAGCCGTTGATATAAATGACTGCGATGTGCTTTAAAGATATTTTCGCGACGAAGCAAGCGGCGACAAAGGGTGTAGATGGCATCGATCGCGAGTGGTAAAGTAATGGCTAGAGCCGACCATGCAACCGAAGGGGCGCTAGATTGGTTGAGGGCGGCGATCGCAACTGTTGCTCCCAATACCGTACTGCCAACATCTCCCATAAAGATTTTAGCAGGCGACCAATTCCAGTATAAAAATCCTCCAATAGCAGCAACTAAAAGCCAAAAAATCGGTTGGTTGCTATAAAATGCCAAAAAACTAAGCTGGACGGCAACACATCCACCGACTAAACCGTCAAGACCGTCCATAAAATTATAAAAGTTGATTAAGGCAGTCATGCCAATGATACTGAGGGCGATCGCGACTATTTTACCGACTATTGAGAAGTTATCTAACCAAGGAATCGGAAAATGACCAAAATAAGCGATCGCAATTACTGCCGCTCCTAATTGAACTAGATAGCGCGCACTTGCTGGAACTCCTTGGCGATCGTCTAAAATCCCGATAACTGCTAAAGGAATTAGTACCAACCACATAGATAAGTCATACCCAGGAATTATGCCGAATCCTGCTGCTAGGAGACTCGTCAGTGCAAAGCCAACCAGAAAACCCAGTCCGCCTCCTCTTGGAGTAGGCTGGGTATGGGAACTGCGATCGTTGGGTAGGTCGAGAAATTGTTGGCTAAGGCGTTGTTTAATTAGGGCAGTAGTCAGTAAACTAATGACAAGGCTAGTCAGCGAGAGTATTAAAAACAACATTGGATTAAGCAATCGAAAAAATTTGAGTACAAGCTTGACTAAATAATTTATTCCTGGTTTATATAATATGGTGTCAAGAAATAAATTAATTTTTTAAAAGTTATTGTTGCTCGTTCAACCGATAACACTTACTTTTATATGATGCTTTAGCGTTTCTCAAGTAAATTAATTACACTAACTTTTTTATGGTTAGTTAGTACGAGTTTATCAATAAAAATGCTAATCGATAAAGATCGAAAAACGCGGCAACTAAAACTGAGGTTTAAAATGTCTTTATTAGGGTGGGTTGCTATAGTGTTTGCTGTCTTTACAAGCATCATTCCTTTGCGTATAGCGATCGCCCGCTATCAAGAACCTAAACCCAAAGCTATTTTAATTTTAGGAGGAAACTTTATTAGATTCCATTATGGGGCTGAATTTGCTAAAAACTATCCAGAATTAGATATTTGGGTTTCAGATTTTCCTTCTCAATATAAATTTTATAAGCGTTTGTTCCAACAAAGAGGAGTTGCAGCAGAAAGAATCTACTACGATGATTGTGCGACAGATACGGTTACTAATTTTACCTGTATGGTTCGAGTTCTTCAAGAGCGAGATTTACGACATATCTACTTAGTAACATCAGATTATCATATGGCACGAGCTAGCGCGATCGCCACATTAATTTTAGGTAGCCAAGGTATTATCTTTACTCCTATATCAGTTCCTTCAGAAGCTTCTCATGCCGACGAATCTAAAAGTAAAATTATAAGAGATTGTATTCGTTCTTTAGTCTGGCTTTTTACTGGATATAGTGGGGCAGGTTTTAATCCCAATATTCAAAAATTTTCTCGTTAAATAATGCTCGTATTTTTGAAAAAATATGGATTAAATAAAACTTGACTTTTTTGGTTTTATAAAATAAAATCTAACCGATTTAATAGTGAGTTGAACTTATGAATATTTATGTTAGTGGAGAATATAAAACTAAAAATGAAACCTGGGATGTTGAAGATTCACCTTGGAAAGCAGAACAAATCTTTAAACTGCTTCAAAAGAATAATATCTCAGCAAAAAATTATTGCGAAATTGGTTGTGGGGCTGGAGAAATATTAGTACAGCTATCCCAAAAACTTCCCGATCGTAATTTTTTTGGATATGATATTGCACCGCAGCTTAAAGATTTTTGGCAAGCGAGAGCAAAAGACAATATTAAATTTTATTGTAGCGATTTTCTCGAAACAGATAACTACTATGATGTCTTAATGTTTGTTGATGTCATAGAACACATTGAAGATTATATAGGGTTTTTGAAAAAAATTAAGAATAAAGGAGATTTAAAAATTTTTAATTTTCCCCTTGAGATCTTTGCTGTTAAAGCACTTTTAGGACATAAATTTTTAGATTCGCGCAAAAGATACGGTCATTTACACTATTTCAACAAAGATATTTGTTTGGCAGTTTTACAAGATCTAAATTTTGAAATAATTGATTATTTTTATGCGCCAAGTGCTATCGATCTAGCTGAAACTAGCAAAAGTATTTCTTATGGCTCTAAACTTCTTAAGCTACCTAGAATTATTCTTTCACAACTCAGTGTAGATTTAACCGCAAAATTATTAGGCGGATACTCTTTATTTATTTTATCTAGATAGCAGGTTAGGACACACAAAAATTTGTAAGGGCGAACGTCGTTCGCTCCTACAAGTTGTTGATGTCTTATTTCCCCAAAAGTAAATATGCTGTGTCAAGTTAATTTTGATGGATAACTTTTTCGAGTTAAAAATTTTCCTTTCCCCCTTAACCTTTCCCCTTTGCCCGTCAATTTTTAATTGACAAACTAAATACTTGTAGCAAGATAAAAGCGAATTGCTCTTAAATTATTCCTTGAGTGCGCATTAAGGCTACTTCTTCTTGAAGACCAACTTCTAAAGTTCGAGGGAAAAAATCTAAATCTTTTTGTGCGAGAGCGTGAGGATAAGCTTTATCTTCTTGCAATCGTAGAATTTGTTCTCGGCGAACGAGAGATTTTTCTCCCAAAATTCCTTCTAATATTGTTGCCAACCAGATCCCTATATTTAAAGGAAAAGAAATCTTGCGAACGGGTTTATTAATTAATTTTTCTACTAACTGTAAAAGTTCGTATAAAGTAACAATAGTACCGCCAGAAATATCGTAGGCTCCTCGAAGATGAGGGCGATTCCAAATCGATAATAATGCTTGTGCGATATCATCAGCATGAATTGGTTGCAGAAGATTGTTACCAGAACCAAAGACGGGGAAAAATCCGTATCGATCGCAAAATTTGATAAGTTTATGTAGATTTTGGTCTTTTGGCGAACCATAAATCATAGTCGGTCGTAACAAGCAAAAAGATCCGGGATATTGCGCGAGTTCTTTTTCTGCTTCTTGATAACCTGCTGAGTATTGATTGTATTTTGAGTAAATACCTGTCGTTCCAATAATAATTAAACGAGGCGTTTGTTCTGCTTTTTTAAGACACTTAAGAATTGTAGGAACTTGACGTAGTTGAACTAAATGAATAATGGTGTCAAACTTTTTTTGAGTAAGAATTTCATCCCAAGTTTCAGGAATAGAGCTATCGCCTACATAGTAAGTTAGCTTCAAATCGAGTCGATCTAAAACAGTGCGATCGCTTGTGGATCTTACCAGACAATCAATGTTAGTTCCCGGACAATGTTCGGCTAACCTTTTAAGGAATAAAGTTCCACTTAAACCAGTGGCTCCCGTAAGTAGTGTTGTCATATCAGAGATGATTTGAAAGAGATCATGAAAAATCGCTCGTTCGAGAAAATTACAGATAAATTAGACCTATGGGCATAAATCTAAAATTCCTCAATCCAAAATCCTCTCATCCAAAATCCTTTCATTCTTAAGTGTCAATTCTTAATACTTTTGCCCATAGGTCTATTGGCAAGCACCGCCTGATAAACCTCTAAAATTCGATCTAGCATTTGCTCGATAGTAAAATTCTCTTCATAACGCTTGCGTCCCGCTTTGCCCATTTTTATTCGCAACTGGGGATCGGCAATGAGTTGAGCGAGGCGATCGCGCATAGCAATTACATCGCCTGACGGAACTAAAAATCCAGTTTCCCCTTCTACGACAACCTCAGACACGCCTCCTACATCTGAGCCGACTACTGGCAGCATGGCTCGCATCGCTTCTACAGAAACGATACCGAACGATTCCCAATGAGTAGCCAAAACAAAGATATGAACTTTTGATAGGATTTCGTCTATATCATCTCTCGATCCTAAAAACTCTACTCGTTCGACCAAGTTTAGCTTGGAGGCTGCATCTTCTACTTGCGATCGCGTGGAGCCATCGCCTACTAACAATAAACGAAATGGAAGTTTGATTTCAGATAAAGCTTGTAGTAGCAATATGTGATTTTTTTGAGGATCGAAACGAGCTACCATTGCAATGTTTACCTCATCTGCTTTTCCTGGGTTAGCTCGACGGACAGTATCGGGGACTCCGCAGTAAATTTTAACCAGCTTGGATGGAGGGGCTATTTTATAGCGCAAACCTATTTCTAATTCGTACTCTGAAACAGTAATAATTTTGCTACACCAATGGGCTGCAAGCCACTCGCTAGGAATCGATACCATCTTCCATTGCCAAGGCAGAGGTGCTGTAAAAGCCCAACCATGATCGGTATGAACGACAGGTACTTTAGCAATTTGTCCGGCTAGTCTTCCTACTAAGCCAGATTTTGCCGAGTGAGTGTGAATTAAATCGGGTTTCTCCTGACGAATAAGCTTTAGCACTTGTCCTAAAGCTTGAATATCTTTCAAAGGATGGATTGGGCGCACTAAAGTGGGCAGAACATAAACTTTGACCCCTAATTCTCGCGCTTTTTCTGTAAGAAAGCCTTCTTGTCCCGTGACTAGGATTAGTTCCAACTTACCTTGATATCCTCGAAGGATGTCTAGTAAATGTATCTGTACTCCACCGCGTATAGCACGGGTTACTATATAAAGAATCTTCATCTTACAAATTCTGCAATATTGTATTCGAGATCGGTAAGTTGGATGAAACGAGCGGTTTTTTGGAAAAAAGCGAAGTTAGCTTGCTAAGTTTTCGAGCTAACGCGCATTTCTTCGCTAGAATGTCTCATTTCTTTTTATTTTTGTCTGCACCTTGATAGTAGGCAACCATTTCTTTAGGAGCAAGTTCTCGCTCGGATTTTTTTCCTAAAAAAAATACAGCCGAGGCATCATCAATAGCATAGCGATGGGGGATGAATCGATCTAGATATTGGAGCCAAAACATCGATATTCTGACAACTTTTCCAATATAAACAGAACGAAAGATATCTCTAACGATATGTTCGAGCGTCCACAAAAGTTGACTGCCAGGGCCGACAACTACGCCAGAATCAATCCGCTCAAAATTTTTAAACAGCCAACGATGACCGCTTTCTGTAAATCTAGTGAAATCATAAGCTCCCTCATGAACGTGTTGCAAAAATGGCGTTTCGGCGTAGACTAAACCATCTTGCTTGAGAATTCTATGAATCTCAGCAACCACTTGCCAAGGATCTAAAACATGCTCCAATACATTCTGAATCCATACAGCATCTACAGTGCGATCGGCTAGAGGAATTCGGTGTGCGTCGGCAATAAACTGGGTTAGCGATGTCTGATAAATATCAAAACTAATAAGATGAATGGAAGGATCTTCATAAAAAGTAGCAGTCCCGTTACCCATCGACCCCCCACCGACAATCAGAACGACAGGAGTTTCGGTTATTTTTGTTAGTAAATCTTTGAGTTGAATAACTTTTTTCTGAGCTACATAATTAGGAAAAAGAATTTTTTTTATTTGCTCTACCAACCAACTATTATTGCGAGGTATAACGCTTGC
>JALOOL010000241.1 GCA_025454425.1 Hydrococcus sp. Prado102
CCCTTGCAAAGGGGACGATTGAGCTTATTAGCCGCTGGCGTGAGCAATGCGGTGACAGTGGAAGACAAAACATTCGCTCCTATTCCGTTTGTCGAGCAGGAATTATCTTCAATTAGCCAGAATTTACCGTCTCAAGTATTGCTCAACAACACTTTTACCGAAAATAATCTCAAGCAAGAAATCGAAACCGATACATTTTCTATCGTTCACCTTGCCACTCACGGTCAGTTTAGTTCTGCTCCCGACGAGACATTTATTCTAACTTACGACCAACTTCTGAGGGGACAAGAATTAAGGGATTTACTGGCTAGCACTCGCGAAAGACAAGCTAACCCCGATTTATTAGTTCTTAGTGCTTGTGACACCGCACAGGGCGATCGTAGAGCGATTTTAGGACTGGCTGGTATTGCAGTTAGTTCGGGAGCAAGCAGCACTTTAGCAACGCTGTGGTCGGTTGATGACAAATCTACTTCTCAATTAATGGTTCGCTTCTATCAAGAGTTAGAAAATAATCCACAATTGAGTAAAGCTAAAGCTCTCCAAAATGCTCAAATGTCTCTTTTTAAAGAGCAACCCGATCCCTTTTATTGGGCACCATTTGTATTAGTTGGAAATTGGCTTTAAAACAGTGACCAGTGATTAGAGTTCAAAGTTCAACCGAGATCCAAAGTTCAAAAAAAAAAGTTCAAAGTAAATGTCCTTTCTTGTTCCGTACTTCCGACTTCCGAACTCCGCCGCGCACGTAGCGAAGCGGAGGAGCAGCGCCGACTTCCGACTTCCGACTTCCGACTTTCGACTTTCGACTTTCGATTGATTGTAGCGATTGTCTTGAAAGTCAAGTAACTAATGTAAGTCCTAACTAAATCAGGTCGCTGTTGTTTTAAACTCCTTTTGGCAATCTTGGATTTTAGGACGAATGGGTTCGATCTTGCCTTGTAGCGCCGAACTCATAACGCAATAGAGTCGTTCGACTTCTTGGTTAAGATTGAATTCTTGTTCGATTTTGAGACGACCAGACGCACCGAATCGCGATCGCAATTGGCAATCGTCAAGTAAGATTTCGATACGTTTGGCGAGGGAGATCGGATCGCCTGGGGGAATTAAATAACCGCTAATTCCATCTTCAACTAGTTCGCTTACGCCAGCAATTTGTGTAGCGACAACGGGAACCCTTGCTGCCATTGCTTCCATTAAGACAACGGGTATGCCTTCGGCAAAACTCGGCAAGACAAATATTTCAGTCTGCTGTAAATATTGGCGGACTTCCGCTTGAGACTTATAACCGACAAATTTAACCCGTTTTTGCAAGCCAAGTTGAAGGCTCATCTGTTCTAAGATAGCGCGTTCCTCGCCATCGCCGACAACTGTTAAAGTAATTTCTGGGTGGGAAGATTGCAGGCTTGCTATGCTTTGTAAGAGGATTGGTAAGCCTTTATTAGCTGCAAGGCGACCGACGTAGAGTAATTGTTGACCAGGCGTATTAGAATCGACGGGATCGAATAAATCGGGATTCACTCCACAATGAATGATATGTAAGCGATCCCATTTCTCCATAGGAGTAAAGATCATTGCCTGAGAGCGACAAAAATGACTGATGCAACCGACAAATAATGCTCGTTCGATTTTTCGATCGAGTCGCCAACGGTAAGGTTCAAAGAAAATATAGGGGCCGTGCAGGGTAAAGCTATAAGTAAATCCGCCCAAGGCAGCAGCAAGCATTGCTACAGTACAACTTGAGTCGGATAAGTGGTTGTGCAGGTGTTGAATTTGTCTGTTTCTAATCTCATAAGCCAGTATTCCGGCTTCGAGAAAGTAAAATAGTTGATAAAAGTTGCCTTTTAGTCCTGGCTGTCGCGTCGTCCAAGCTAGCTTGAGGGCGCTTAAGTATCTGGTTGGAGAACTTAGTAATAAAGTTAAATGTGCTAGAAGTAAAAAGGCTGGATTGACAGGCAAAATGTAGTAAGTGCGATCGCGTTCGGCTTTCTGTTCGGGCCCGACGATGTGTTCGTCACCCGTTCGACGCACCGAGAAAGTCTGGACTTCTACCCCTTTGTCTCGTAAAGCCATTACCTCGCGCTGAATAAAAGTGTCTGTTGCTCTCGGATATTCGCCAGTTAGGTAAGCAATTCGCATAAAGTTACTCCGATCGCAATGGGGTAGATGACGCTGGATTGGTGGAAACCTGCAACAAATCGGCATCGCTATAGATGCGATCGAGGGCGGCATCGAGGGAATATCTCGGAGTCCAGCCTAAAACCTGCTTGATTCGCCTATTATCGAACTGTAGCGGCTTAAAGCGGGCGTGAACTCTTGCTGGAACGAACAGTCCGGGTAGCTTAACTCGCCCTTTAAAGAGAAGTTTATTGCTCGTCGAGAGAGTTTGTGCTAGCAAGCGCATAACCGTCCAATCGATCGCGATCGCTCTTGGCGGCGATGTCATGCGCTGTCTAATTTTTTGAGCATAGGTGCTTTGGAGAGGCAAGTCATCGTCAATTAAATTGAGGGTTTGTCCGATAGCGCGATCGCAATTCACGGCAGCAAGGATCGCTTCGGCACAGTTTTCTACATAAGTTAAAGGAAGACAAGCGCGATTGCCGATACGAATCCAGAAGCGATCGCCTACTTTTGCTCCTAAATAAGCATTCCACAAATTATCTCGTCCGTAAACGATCCCAGGACGAATAATCGTCGCGCGCGCGCCGCGTTGCTCGAAATTGCGAATCGCTTTTTCTTGCAACAGCTTGGTTTGCGCGTAGACATCCCGTTCTTCGGGGTGGCTTTCAATGGGCGAATCTTCGTTAATAGTTGCATCTTCAGGAATGTTGATATAGTCGAAGACTGAAAATGTACTAATGGCAATCAGATGCAGCAAGTTTGCTTCGATTGCTGCCTTGAGTAAGTTTTCTGTTGCCGTTACAGTGGTAGCAAATTGGGTCTGATAATCTCCGGTTTTTGCCGCCGCTAAATGGATAACCGCGTTTACTTCTGCTAATGCCTCGGCAATGCCTTCTGGTTGGCGCAAATCTAAATTTACCCATTCCAAGGCGGGATGTTCGTTATAGGAAAGCGGTTTTTCCCGCGCGATCGCGCGTACTCGATACCCGCGTCGTAATGCTTCGGCGACGACGTACCGACCTAAAAAACCGGAAGCACCTGTAATCAAGACAATTGGATTTTGTGCGTTATCCTGCATCATTCGATTTTGGATTTTGGATGAAAGGATTTTGGATTGGTAAATTAATTACGAATTATTTTGCCCATAACATCGGCTCGATTGGGTCGAAAGATGAGGTAATTTTGTAGGGAGAGCCTGTTTCTAGCGCGTTGTGAATGGCTAAAACGATTTCATTAATATGGAGAGAAAACCTAGCTGATAGGCGGCAGGGGCGTTGTTCTGCGATCGCGCTTGCCAGTTCTGCTACGCCTCGACAGAAATCCATTTGCATTGCACCTTTATAGGGATAGCGTTTCTTGGGTTTTCCAACTAACGGGTATTTAATTTTCCAAGGAGTCTCAAGGGTCTTGCGTCGGATCGTAATTCTGCGCTTGATATACACTGGGGAGTTATAGTACCAGCAATCGCGGGTAGATAATATGCCTTCGTCGCCGATAATCTGCAATGTATGGTCGTGAGGCGCAACGATGCTACAAGTCAATCTGGCGACAACTCCAGAAGCAAATTTAATACAAGCAACTGAAAAATCTGGCGAATTGACCGCTAGCGAAACGTCTGTTTGTTTATCGGAAATTAAGCACGAAGAAAAGGCTGTGACAGTTTGCGCCGGGCCAAAAAAAGCTGCCAGCCAGGAGATGTAATAGCCAGCGTGTTCTAAGGTACATCCAACCTCAAATTCATCTTTGTAGGGCCAGGGAATGCCGAGGGAGTTAATCCATTGCTTGTATGCCATTCGATGCAGCAATCCATCATCTATTTCTGCATAGACGAGTCTCGCAGTCCCGATGACGTTTTCTCGCAGCGCTTTCCAGAGGGTTTGCGCGGTTTCTCCGAGTAAATTGCAGGGAGCAGAAGATATTAATAAACCTTGTCGTTCGGCTAATTCTACCAGTTCTTGTGCTTCTGAGAACGCCATCGCCAGCGGTTTTTCCGAATAGACGTGCTTGCCAGCCTCCAAACAGGCTTTGGAAACTGAAAAATGACTGCTAGGATTGGTAAGATTGACGACGATATCGACGCGATCGTCTTCAACTAGTTCCTCTAAGGAATGGTAGAAAGGGATTGAATAATGGTTAGTGTAGATAGATGCCCTCGCCAAATCCCGATCCATAATTCCTATCACTTCTAGATTGGGATGGAATGGCAGCGTTTTTAAGTAGTAATCGGCAATAAAGCCACAGCCAACGATCGCAATGCGCATTCAAACTTCCTCTGCAACAGGCATTTTATATTCAATTAACGTCGCTTGCTTGCCGCGCCAACGCATCAGCCAGTACTGAAACTGACCGAGTGCTTGCGCTGGTTTGGATAGCGTACACCAAAAAGCATACAGGCGAGCATGAGAGGGTAAATCGCCTTGTGCGAGACGATAGCGATAAATTCGCCACATTAAGGCTGGATAGCCGAGTAATAGCAGTAAACTGAGTCCATACGTCTGCCAAGCAAAAGCAAGAGCGATTAGGGGAATTAAAAATCCCCACAGCCAACCGCTTTTATTTTCTCGTTTCATGTAATATTCTGGCGGCGCACCGTGCATGGCTTTCCCTTCTGCAACTGCCCAACCGCCTCTAATACAGCGTTTCCACCACTGACCGAATGCGTACATTGCCATATCGTGTAGGGTCATGTCTGCATCGATACGTTCGATTTTCCATCCGCGCTGGCGCAAACGAATGCACATTTCTGGTTCTTCTCCACAAATCATGCGATCGTTGTAACCATTGACTTCTTTTATAGCACTGACGCGCACTAAAGCATCGCCGCCGCAGTGTTTGGCTTCGCCTACTGGCGTATTCCATTCCATGTCAGCGAGTCTATTATATGGCGATGTGTCTGGAAATCGCTCTCTGCGCCGACCGCAGACGACAGCTAGCTTTTCGTCTTTGGTGAAGGTTGCGATCGCAGAATCGAGCCATCCTTTTAGCAATTCGCAATCTCCATCGATGAATTGAACGTATTCGAGATCGGGAAAATGTTCGATTAGATAGTTAAATCCAGTATTTCTTGCTCGCGCTGCCGTAAACGGAATCGATAGGTCTAATTCTAGCGATTGAATGCCTAAAGATCGAACTAAGTCCAAGCTACCATCTGTCGAACCAGAGTCAACATAAATAATGGGAGTGTCTTGAGGAAGCAGGTTAATTAGGGAGTTGAGGCAACTTTTAAGACGTTCCCCTTCATTTCTTCCTATAGCGACTGCACCGATGCGATTCATAAAATTGGGCAGTTAATGCGATCGCATAGCATCTTAAAGGGGTTTGCCCTTGTCTGTCAAGCACGATAGCTTTCATGCTTAAGTATGACATCGACGATATTTTTATTCAGTCTTAATCCGTTTATTCTCTCTGTATTTTCTCTTTCTTTCGATTTTTCTAGTTAAAACTCGCGATAGAAGCCGTTATTAGTTTTTCTAAGCGAACATATTAGAAAGATAAATAATTTAAAAAGATTTTGGAGGTTAAATTATGCAACTTGTTTCTGGAGTAATTTTAGGAGTTTTAGCGATCGCGGTTGCCTATCAATGGCAAGAACTGCAAGAAGAACTTAAAAAAGCAGATCTTCGTTACCAAAAAGCTGTTCATCTGTCCAAAAACTCAAATCTATAAAACTTGCTGCTTTTTTTGGTTTTAAAATATATTTATCTGCACGCAATATGTCTTTTGCGAAAAAACAAAATTTAAATTCTTCTCATTCCAACGCACCTTTAAGTTATTAATTATTGGTGCGTTACGCTTTGCGATAATAATAAACTTAATTACGAATTCCTTTCATAAACTCTTTTCTCGCCTCAAGAATATCTGGCATTTGTACGCAACGTATTAGTAAGGCTAAATCCAATTCTGGTAAAAATTCGCTATAAGCTATTTCTTCATATTCATTTCCACGCAGTCGATAGATAGAAATCTTAGCGTTTTCCCAAAACCAAACTTCAGCAATTTTGAATCGCTTGTACTTTTCTAGCTTGTCTAATCCACCACTAGTAATAATAACTTCAACGGCTAGATCTGGATGTTCTTTTTTCTCTCCAATATAGTAAGATTCATCAGGCTCAAATGAAACTTTTTTATTTTTATCTCTACGAGTAGCACTTCCCACAGGGATAAATTTGATTCCTTTTTCAAAAAAGTAAAGCGCTAAAAAAATAGCTAAAACACTTTTAATGTTTTCATGGGCTTCTCCAAGAGTCATAAATTCTATATAACCGTCAAGATAAATAATTCGCAATCCTAAAGCATCTTTGACTACTGCTTCTATGGTTTCAAATTGTTCCCAAGTATAATATCCTGGTATAATAAAACGTTCTTCTACAAGTGATTGACTTTCTTTAGGAAATTGTGTTGTCATAAGTCTAGCATTCAATCTCTACTCTGTTTAGTTGTTACTATGTCAATAAAATCTCTATTTTATTAACATATCAATTTGATATTAAATAATCACTCAAATAGTTATGAATTAATAAATTTAATAACTTAACTTTGTCAATCAAATCGTTATTTTATGGACAAAATATAGCGGTTCTCGCGTTCGTGAGGTACAAGTTTTTCCCCTTTACCCTTTCCCCTTTACCCAAACATGGCTGACTGGGTGTATTTCATCATCTAGAGAATTGCTATACCTTATTTACATTATAAACTTTAATGATTTTTAGACAAAAAAATATAATTAGATTATGAAAAATAGCTCCTATCTTAGTAAAATTTAAATAGGAGCTAATTTAACCTAAATGAAAGCGATTGGGCAAAGCCGATCGCGATTAACCAAGTAATTCAACGGCACGTTTAGCTAAATTGTCAGCCGTCAAACCATTAAACGCCATTATTTGACCTGCACTTGCGGTTGTCTCGCCGCGCTTCCAAGCGAAAGTATCTCGCTTAGCCGTACTGCGTAACATAATGGGTTCTAACATCCCACTCGCACCGCCAGTAACGCCAATTAAAGCATCGCCGCCAAACAAACGTTCAAACCCTGCATCATCCAAGAAATGGTTGTCGGGTTCTGTGCAAGTGTCCCATGCTACATCGTGGGGACGATACAAGCGACGGGGATTGATGACGGACACAATTCGTACTCCAATCCCTTCTTGTTCGAGTTGCGATGCTGCATCGAAGACCGGAATTAAAGTCATATCGCCGATAACAGCAAATGTAACTTTCTTCTGCCCTTCGCTTTCATGTATTACCACGCCACCATCTTGCAATGCTTGACGGGTTTGTTCGAGGGTCGTGAGAATGGGTAAAGCAGATTTACTTGCTGTAATAGTAACGCCTTTATTCTTAGTTCCTAACGCCCATTCGTAACACACCTGGATGCTATTGGCATCGCAAGGGAATAAAGGAAATACATTGCCATTGCGCATCATTGCAGCAAAATAATTTTCTACTTCTGGGCGTTGGTGAGTCCAGCCGTTGCGTCCTTGTTCGAGTGCCCCAGCGGTAAATAAGGTAATCGTTGAAGGAGTCGGGCGGCGCAATTCTGTCATTGCTTGCGTTACCGTTTGCCAAATGGGTAAACCATTAATAACAAAGGATTCGTAGGAACACCACAAAGTCCTTGCACCAAACAAGGCTAATGCAACCGCTAATCCCGCACAAGCATCTTCGCTGAGGGGTTCGTATACTTGACCTTGAGGCGCTTGGAAATAAATATCGTCCAGGGTTGGGTGAACGATTTTGAGTCCGACGTTGATATTATTGATTCCCGATGCTGCATTGCCATCGGCGTTAGTCACGACAAAATTAGGATCTTTTTTGCCGACATGAACGACCAATTCTCCCATTGCTGTCGTGGCTACTTTCTTATCGCCTTTGACGGGAAATTCGTTGAGAGGTAACGTACCCAAATCCGGTAAAGGCAGTTCTTTTTCGGTAACGACTTGACAAGACGCAGAACCGCCAGAGGAACGTTCAAAGTTTGTTCTGACTAACTCCCAAGCTTCGGGAGATAGGGCGCGTTCTTTGAGGGCATTGACGATGTAATCTCGTTCTAAGCTATCCCCAGGATATAGGTTATGGGATTGTGCGCCCCGTTTGTGAACGCCAGCGCCTTTAAGTTGTTTGACGATAAGAACGGTTAGCTTTCCACCCAAGGCAGATTTAGCCGCTTTATCGACGGCTTCGAGAACGGCTTGCGTAAATTCTAAACGTTTTTGGAAAGAAAACTTGGTGCTATCGACGTATTCTCCTACCTGATTAACATCGTCGAAGTCTTTGGCATTAACTAAGATAACTTCTTGGAAACCATTGCCTTTCCAATACTGGATCATTTCCTGGTTGGATTTGGTGGAAACCATGCTGTGATGTTCTTGAGAATAGCCGTTCCATACCAGAATAGGGAGGAAGTTGGTTGCGTTGGGATACGCGGTATGAAAGTGAGCAAAGCTACTCATGATATAGGGTTCGCCCAAACCGCCGTCGCCAATAGTAACGGGAAAGAGAACGCCAGGATGCAATTTAGCGCCCGCCATCGCAAAATGCTGTCCTTGTCCAAGGGGGCCTGCGGGGTTGAGGAGTCCTGGAATTTGTCCCGATAAGTGCCCCAGAAGTCCGTGCATTTCTCGGAATCGTTCTCCTAATTGTTGCACGGTGTTAATGCCCATGTCTTCGAGAGAGCGATCGAGGAACATCGTACTGTAAAATCCTGGGGCATGGTGTCCGACTTCGGTCAGAATGTTTTTGTAGCCCAACATGACTAAGGCGGCAATTCCCTCAGCAATGCTGGCAAATCCGCCAGGATGTCCCGATTCTTTCGTTGCGGTGGTTTGTAAGGTTAGGTAACGCAACGCATCCGCAGCGAGGAGGGTTTGATACACGGCTGATGGGTCGCTTGGCGATGCGATCGCATTTTTTCCCGACGCGATCGCGGCTTCTTTTCCATATTTATCAAAATCTGGCAGACTTTTACCAAAATGTTGAATCCCTTGACAAAATGTCGGAGTTGCGCTAGCAATTGTCATTCTGTTATATACCCCTTCTGATCGTTGCAACTATTAAATAAATCTTACAGTTTACTGGTAGAGTGCAGGGGCGCTGTATGTCTTATCCAAAAGATGAGAGTAGGTTATGAGGGCGATCGCGCCTAATAAGTGCTTAATTTTAATAAGCAGAGGTTATGACTGTCAAAAGAAATTCAAAGGCGATCGCGGTTCGATTTCGAGCATTTAACTCGATAATTGTAAAGTATAGAGTTCCCAAGGAGAAAGCTATGGAAATGAATTGGGTTGAATTAGCTTTAATGACGGCATTTAACGGCACTGTTTGCCTAGTTTTGCCGAGACTGATTACGTTGTTTGGAAAGTAAGAAAAGTAGCTAAAACATAGCTGACAAAATCGCAACCTAACCAGCATCTATAGTTTTTGACACTCCCGCGCCGTGGAACGGCGGGGATTCTTCGTTCACAGGATCTTATAAGGACTAATATTACTACTAGCCCCCGACAGAACTCCTCCAGAAGC
>JALOOL010000531.1 GCA_025454425.1 Hydrococcus sp. Prado102
AACTCCTCCCTTTCTGGGAGCGTTCTGAAACTTTGCCCAAATGGGATGTGACGGTTTTTCCCTCCTAATTGGTATTTTATTTTTACGCAAGTCCCTTAATACTATCAACAATAGTGGGTAAGATTCTTTATTTACTACCTTTTGGAATTGCGATCGCATGTCCGACATTCCACGCAATTTTCGGATAAGCATCTGCTAAATTTTTAAGTTCATAGCCGCGTTCTCGCAAAAAAGCAGCTATTTCTTCTCGCTTTGACAGCATAATTTCTTTGTTGCGATCGTCAACTTCATAAAGGATAATGGGCTGATATTCTTGAATGGTTTGAGTCATACCATACAAAACATCAATTTCTGCTCCTTCTACATCAATCTTTACAAATGTAGGCGGCTCTATCTCTTTTTGCCCCAGTAAATCGTCGATAGAAACAACATCGATATTAATAACATCTTTAGCATCAGCCCGCGATCCTACTGTAGCTAAAGTATGACCGCCACTATACTTTGCTAACAAGAGTTCTCCTTGTCCTGTGGTACGCGAAACTGCTTTTGCGATCGCGCTAATATGAGTAAATCGATTAATTTTAATATTGTGTCGTAAAGTAGCAATATTTGTAGCTTCCGGTTCAAACGCATAAAATTTGCCCGATGAACCCACTAATTTTGCTGCCACTATCGTAAAAAATCCCACATTCGCCCCAATATCATAGAAAATATCTCCAGGTTTGAGATATTGAGCGAGGGTTTCTTGTACTGACATTTCATAAGTTCCCAGCGCAGTATCGAGGTTATATGCACCAGCATTAAATTTTAGTCCCGCAGCAACCCCATGTTTGATGGTGAGATCTCTTTTAATTAAGCCTACGCGCGCAAAACGACCTAGCTTACCCTTAGAAGGAAGAGATTCTAACCAGCTTAAAGGCAAACTTCTGGCAACTAAACTCAAAATAGTCCAATTTATGTCTTTGAATCTCATTTTATTGCCCCTTTGCTACAAAATTTGTAAATATACTGCCAGTATCGTTGCCCCATTCCCAATTAGCGACGATTCCCACGCGGTTAATCGCAAGGCGTTTAACGTTGGGATAAACATCTCTGAGCGAACGATATAGAACTGGCTCATCGTTAACAAAAGCGGTATAGTTTAGACCATCGAAAACAACGCGAAGTCTGTGGGGAACGCCCCAAGAAACTCGACTCCCAACATTCGTCCAGACAGCATCGTATAAATCTTCAAAACCATTAATCGTAAAAAACGATGAGATGGAAGCGCCAGCAAACCAGTCATCTAGCCAATTGTTAATGATGATGTAGTTTTCGGGGTCTTGCCAAAAAATTAGTCCGCCGCGACCCTTTTCGCCTTGTCCCCGCTTGTTTCCTGGGGGAGTAATTTCCACTTGGATATCGGCAAACTCAGGGTGTTCCCAAGCAACGGTATAAACGGTACGACCGGGATTATGCTTTTTGGCACTCGCTTTGACTTTTGCGCTATTATTACCAGTAAGCTCGACGATGCCCGTGCCTATTTCTTTACGCCAAACGCGATCGGCAATCGTTGTTGTTTTTCCTGCTAAATCTGTATTTTGAGTGCCGATAAAATTATCGCTCACTAATACTTGTTTCCCTTCTGCAACCCAGGGAGAACCGAGGTTCAGTTCGTTAGGAATTGGTATACTCCGAGGATGTGCCTCAAAAGAACGAAAATACAAGTTATTGTTACTTTCAATCGATTGAATACCCACCCCTGTCGCATTTTGCAAGCGAGTGTCTGCAAATGAAGTATCAAATATTAATTTACCGTTCAGGTAGAGGCTAAACGCCGTACCTTCATCTAATACTTGCAAGGAATGAATAGTGTTAGGTTCGAGATGCCATTCATCGCTAACGGCTATACTCGTGCAAATACCATTTTCCTGAATCAGGAGTTGACACTTCTCGCCTCCCACTAAAAAACTCCAAAAGTTTTCCGAATCTTGAAAGCGCCAGACAATTCCTGCTGTAGTTACAGTCTCGGAAGTCGCTAAGATGAGATGAACTAAACCAGCAGTAGTACCAGCATCTAAGAATGCCAAACTCTTATCCGAGGTAGCTACCGTCCCATTTGCCGTTTTTTGGTAACTTCCTTGAAAAAAACTCCACAAACCGCCGATTTCTGCTTTCGTATTGCCTAGCAATCCATCGCCAGTTAATCTATCCGCCGCAACAGCAGTCCCATACCAAGTTGCTAATTCTGGAATTGGCTGCACCTGAGTGCCATAAACGCGGGTATCGACCCAAAAACCAATCTCTCCTTGGACGCTTTGATAGATCCCTGCATATACTGTAGCATCTCGATTGAAAGAATCGATCGCGATGGGACGCATATGACGAAGTTTTTCTTTGAAATCTTGATCATGCACTTTCGAAGAAATGTGAGCTGGTGACTTGCAGCATTACAAAAGTGTTCAAGATCAGAGTAGGTGGACAGGTCTTCATCCACAAGAAACATCTGGCAACCTTTGTTGGCAAACACATTCATC
>JALOOL010000021.1 GCA_025454425.1 Hydrococcus sp. Prado102
AATAATAAATAAAAACCAAGAACAATAAAGTGACGTTAGAAACGGATTAAAACAATCACTCAGTGCCACGTTCCAGTCGACCAGTTCAAAAGTCCAGTCTGGCGTTACTCTTCTTGGATGACGCAGTCAAGAAAGACTAAAATTATCAATGTTGCTTTGAATCTATACTTCTACTTGTTCATGGTCTATTTCCAGCAGTTAGTCTTTATGTCTATAAATTCCCCTATTAAACAAACAGCCAAAGTTTTTAATTATCTGTTATCTTGCCAAACAACAACACGAATTAATTCGCCGTGCAGTAACTCTCCTAGAACAAATAACCGAGCAAAATAAAGCTCCTCACCAAACAGCTTTACTAGGCGATTATTTAGATGCTTTTACCAATGGATATCAAGAACGCATGGAAGAAGGAGAAAAAGTTCCCTCCGAGCAATTGTCTCGCCTAGCACTAAAATTGCTCGTCGATTTACTTTTCTATAGTTCCGCCAACGGTCATCGCCGCCTGTGGTTGGCTTTGCTCGATTACGCCCGTTAATTGCATGAAGATTAAATTGAGAATTTTATAATTTATAAAGTATCAAAAATAAATTTTGTCGTTCTCATTCTTAATGAAATACATTTAAACTTCCCTTGTCTTCCTTACTTGCGACTTCGTTTTTCCTGTGAGCGAGCAAGATGCTCGCACTACATTTTTGTACAGACGCGATATATCGCGTCTCTACGACTTCCGACTTACGTCCAAGGGACGGGCTTCGCCAACGACTTCCGACTTTCGACTTTCGACTTTCCTTGTCCTCCTCCACGCATGAAGCGCCAACCATGAAATTATTTTCACAAACTCCTATCCGACGCTATACCCCGCCAACCTGTACCCTAGAAATTTGGGCTAAACACTCTGCGCTGTCGTTTTGGAGCGATCGCCCATTAATCAAAGAATTAGACTTTGAATTACGCTTTGACGATCCTAGAGTACCAGACGACAAACAAGTTATCGTTAAAGGCGATCGCGAACAACTTTTACAACTTTACGAGATCGTCACTACCTACGTCCAAAACACCCTCTTACAACCATCGCTACAAATTCCCGTTGGAATTGAAACCCTCGCCTTTCCTGGCGCGACAACAGAAGTATTAGAAAATCCCTCTCATTCTCATCTTGCTTCAACCTCTAGCGAGGACACAGCAATAGTAGCGTTTCCCAAAGCGCCTACCCTCAAACCCAAAGGACTGCTATCTCACGAACTCGCTTTCGGTTCGCTGGCAAAAGACGCATCCGATCCCAGCATTCAACTTAGCGTCTCGCAATTATTCGATCTTGCTGAAGCGCTAGATCGATTTAGTACGGAAATGGATATCTTACCGTCGCTCAACAAAGCCAAAAAGCGAAAATCCGCAGTTATTTGGGCAAGTACGGCAGCAGCAGCAATTTTAGCGGTGGGAATCTCGACTGTTGGGGTAAAAATCTATCAAACTGCCAGCGAAAAAAACGATATTGCCACTTCTGGGGGGGCATCTAATTCTCAAACTGCTCAATCTAATATTCAAGATGTCGTGCCTCCAGTTCCCCCACCACCGCCGAGTCCCGTTCCTTCTCCTACGCTACCCCCAGCGCTAGCACGGGATGCTCTACCGCCGCCGCCATCAGTCCCAGAACCGATTTCCCCCAATCGTCGGGTTCCTCCGGTTTTATTACCTCCTCCCAGTTTGCCCCCTGCACCCGGACAATCCACAATTGCAGTGGTTCCCGAATCGTCTAGGAAAACTAACCCCTCTGCGGTCGATCGAACAACGCTTCCGCCGCGAGAAACTTCTGCCCCGCCCAAGAAACCCGATTTGCCAGCTTTACCATCCCTACAAGTCGAATCGCCCCCAATTGCAGAAAATCCCGTCGATGCTTCATCTGCCCAAGCACCTGCTACGCTACAGATTTCTCCGTCGCGGAATTCTGGCAATGCTGCGCCCGCCAATGTTCCTAATACAACTGCTTTCGCGCCCCCTGCCCAAGAAAGAGTAACAAATAACTTGCTCGATACTATCCCCCAAGTTGCAGAAGTCAGACAGTATTTTCAAGAGCGTTGGCAAGTTCCTAAAGGCTTAAATCAACGGTTAGAATATCGTTTAGTCCTCAATAAAGAAGGTTCGATCGCTCGTATCTCTCCTTTGGGACGTGCGGCTAATGTTTATCTCGATCGCACTCAAATGCCATTGATGGGAGATCCTTTTGTCTCGCCGCTTGAGATAGCAAACAATGCCACAATTCGTCTCGTCCTCAATCCAGATGGAAGCGTTAAAACCTTTTTAGAAGAATAGCGCGAGCGGCGATCGCGTTCTGTACGTCAGTAAACATTTTGCTTTTATTCGGAAAAAGGGGAAACACTTTCCTTCCCCTTTACCCTTTAGCCTTTCCCCCAAGATCGATATTTATGCCCAAGGATCGACAATTTGTTGGGAAGAAGGGGACTTTTGTTCTGTCTGTTTAGTTTGGGGTTGAGAAGGAGGTTTGGGGTTTGATTGTGCGGCTGGTTTAGCTGGGGGTTTAGTTTCTTCTACGGGAAAATCAAACGCCATCGTTGCTTTTCCTGGGTCGAACTCTTGCTGCATTTGTTCCCACTCAGCAGGCGCGTTCAATTCTTCATAAAGCAGAGAGTCTGACACCATTGATTCTTCGCCAAATGGATTTTCAGATATCATGGTGGCTTCTTTGTCAACCTCAAATCTTCTTTTAGATTGAGGTTGAGAACTCATTTCTATAGATTCTTCGCTAAAAAAGCTTTCTGAAACCATAGTCGCTTCTTTATCAGCTTGAAATCCTTTTCTAGCTTGCGGGCGACCCATTTCTGAAGATTCGTCGTTAAAGAAGCTTTCGGAGATCGTTGTAGCTTCTTTATCAACTTCAAATCCTTTTCTAAGTTGCGACTGGCGACCCATTTCTGGAGATTCATCAAAGAAACTTTCAGAGATGACGGTTGATTTATCTGCCTCAAAACTTTGAGCGGCGGGTTTCCACGTTTCAGATTCTCGTGATTCTGAGAAAAATGTCTCCGAGAGCATCGTTTGCTTATCTGCCTCAAAACCTCTTCTAGGTGGAGGAGCGATTTTGGGTTCTTTGGGAGTAGCGGTTTGGGGAGCATTTTTTTGGGTGGCTTCTAAATCTTTTTTGAGTTGTTGAAACTCGCTATTGATGGTTTGAAGCAGATTTTCTAGGATTTGCAAACGTTCTGAAAGGGGGGATGCCATAATCGTATCTCCAAAAAGGATAGGAGTTTTTTTGATAGTTTATTCTTCTCTATTTAAAAATATTCCCAAAATTGCGAGCGAAGTTACTAAGCAATGAGTTTTTTCTTTTTGCTATCCCCTTTCTATTTAATCGCGATCGCGTAGCGTGCGCTCTGCGCAATCGCTCATTTTACCCAAATATTTTTGTAAATAAGGAGAAAAAACTTCATAAATTAAAGTTAGAGGCTTGCGATCGTGCCAAAATAGATAGTGACGACCCCAAAATGGGCCTTTTTCCCCAAAAGCATCTTCTAGCGCTTCGCAATGACCGTAATAGATCCCCTGAATATCTCTATACAATTCGGTATGCAAGCGAGAAAGGCTATCCCAAATTGGCAAGGAGCGATTCTGTAGATACTCGTCTACATGGCTAGCATCCCACCACGAAGCTGCATAAGCCAGCCGTTGACCGGATTCGGTACGCAACCAAACTTGTCTGCGCAATCTCGGTTCTGGGACAAGCTCTATTTGAGTAGGCGCTCCGTCTTTGTCTATGTCAATTAAGGACATATCAATGACATCTACCTCTGTTTTCTCGCTGGTGAGCAGTTGTAGGAGATGAGTTGGCGAACCATCGCCTAGAAGTAGTATTTGCCAAGTTGGTGCGAGTTGACTGTGTGGCAATCCCTGACGAACGAATTCTTTCCCTCCCTCCCAAATCGGAGCCAGTGCGTGCCATTTCCGTGCTTGTGTTGCGCCATCTTGGAATTTATAAGTTGCAGTCACGACTCTTTACAAAACTTAACTCTTTTTTAAGTTAATCATAGCAGAAGGCAATAAAAGTCGAAAGTCGAAAGTCGAAAGTTTAAGAGTTCAAAATTCAACCGAGATCTAAAGTTCAGGAGGAAAGTAGCTAAATTTTCCTTTCCCCTTTCCCCCAAGTCTCTCTTCCGGTCGCTGGTCGCTGGTAACTGGTAACTGAATAATGCCTACATGCCCATAATCTCGTATCCAGCATCTACATAAAGCACTTGTCCGGTAATCCCGCTAGCGAGATCGCTACATAGAAAAGCTGCTGCATTGCCGACTTCTGTTTGCGTTACGGTGCGTTTAAGGGGAGCAACTTGTTCGACATGATGAATCATATCGAGTATTCCTCCTACGGCGGATGAAGCGAGGGTACGAATAGGGCCGGCTGAAATAGCATTAACTCGGATATTGAGCGGGCCTAATTCTGAAGCGAGATAGCGCACGCTCATTTCTAAACCCGCTTTAGCAATTCCCATCAAGTTATAGTTGGGGATCACTTTAACGCCGCCTAAATAGGAGAGCGTGAGGATACTTCCTCCCTCGCTCATCAACGGTTTTGCGGCTTTTGTCAAGCTAGCTAAAGAATAAGTGCTGATTTCTAGGGATTGAGTAAATGCTTCTCTGGGGATTGCGCTGAAATCGCCGACTAATCCTTCTTTATCGGCAAAAGCAAGACAGTGAATTAAAATATCTAATTTTCCCCATTTTTGCGCGATCGCCTCGAAAGTAGAATTAACTTGTGCATCATCTTGAACATTGCACGGAACAAATATACTAGGATTAAGAGGGCCGACAAGTTCTCCAACTTTTTTTTCAAAACGTCCTTTATCATCTGGTAAATATGTAACCCCGATATTCGCACCAGCTTTGTGAAGTTGCTGGGCAATACCCCAAGCAATCGAGCGGTTGTTGGCAATGCCCGTGATGAGTGCATTTTTTCCAGTTAAATCTAACATAATATTTATCTGCAAATTTGAGGTTTTGAGTCACCAATTATTAGGATTGGCGTGTATAATCTTTGTACGAAAGTGGGAATTATTGCTTCCAATAAAATAATTTTGAAGCAAAAAGTACCAAAAACTTCGGCAATTTAGATAAAGTGTTTTCTTGGGTCTATAACTTAAAAAACACCTAAAAACTTAACTTTTCCATTGTTTGAGATTTGTGATTGATGGAACTGTCCCTTACTCAAGATAAACCATTAGCAGCCGTATTTCGTCAAATTGGTGGCGGAGGATTTCCCCCTGTCGTAGAGGCGTTCGAGCGTGGAAAAACAATATTTTTTCCAGGCGATCCCGCCGAGCGAGTTTATTTTTTACTTAAAGGAGCGGTAAAATTATCGAGAGTTTATGAAGCCGGCGAAGAAATTACGGTGGCCCTTTTACGCGAAAATAGCGTGTTTGGGGTATTGTCTTTAATCACGGGACAGCGATCGGATCGCTTTTATCATGCGGTTGCTTTTACGCCTGTAGAATTGCTTTCTGCGCCAATCGAGCAAGTCGAACAAGCACTGAAAAGCAATCCCGAACTGTCGATGTTGATGTTACGAGGACTTTCGTCAAGAATTTTACAGACGGAGATGATGATCGAGACTCTCGCTCATCGGGATATGGGATCTCGATTGGTGAGTTTTTTGTTGATCCTTTGTCGAGATTTTGGCATACCGACTACCGAAGGAATTCGTATCGATCTTAAGCTATCTCATCAGGCGATCGCAGAAGCGATTGGTTCGACTCGCGTAACGATTACTCGACTGCTTGGGGATCTCAGAGATCAAGAAATGATCTCTATTCACAAGAAAAAAATTACCGTTCACAATCCAGTCGTTCTCAGCCAACAGTTTACTTAATCGATTAACCAAGAATGACTAGCGCTTATATCCTAATTGCAGCAATGTTATTGTTGGGAGGCTTAATTGCTGCATTAGGCGATCGCTTGGGTAGTAAAGTCGGAAAAGCTCGCTTGCGATTATTTAATTTGCGTCCCCGTCAAACAGCGCAGGTCGTGACAATTGCGACGGGAACGTTAATTGTTGCATCAACTTTGGGAATTCTTTTTGCTCTGAGCGAATCTTTGCGCAAAGGCGTATTTGAACTCGATCGCATTCTCAAAGAACAAAGACAAGTTAAGGAAGAGTTAGACAGGGTTAGAGAAGAGAGAGATCGCGTTGGAGAAGAACTTTTAGCGGCAAAAAACGAACAAGATGCCGTTACAAAACGCTTGCGCAGTACTAACCGAAATTTTGAGCAAGCAAGAGTCCTTAGAAGCGATATTCAAAAGCTATTGAGCGAAAGACAGCAGTTATTGCAACAACGCAAGCAGCTAGATACAGAAATTGTTCGACTTCAAACACAGATCCAAGGCAAAGATGAAGAATTAAAAAAACAAGAAAGTCGTATTTCCGAGCAAAACGAAATTTTAGAACAACGACAAATTCGCCTTCAAGAATTAGAAAAAAGACAAAGTATTCTCCGAGCAAAAATTGAAGAACAAGATAGTTCAATTGCGAATTTAGATCGGGCGATCGCTCAAAAAGATACTAATCTCAAAAAGCGAGAAGAACAGCTTAAAGAATTAGAATCTCAACAAGCTTATCTCAAGCGAGAAGTTGAAGTTTTAGAACAGTATTATCAAACCTATCAAGAATTAAGAGAAAAACAAATTGCACTGCTTAGAGGGCAAGTTCTTGCTTTTGCTGCCGTTCGCGTCGTCGATCCCGATGCGGCGATCGGTGCGATCGATCGCCTTTTGCAACAAGCCAATCAAAATGCTATTAGCGCAACTCAACCCCAAAATCCCGATGTTCAAGAGCGAGTTGTTAAAATTACTCAATCTCAGGTCAAACAATTGCTCGAACAACTAAAAGACGGACAAGATTATGTAGTCCGAATTATCTCAGCAGGCAATTACGTTCAGGGAGAAAAAGAAGTGCGCGTTTTTGCTGATGTTGCTCTCAATCAACAAATCTTCGAGCAAGGTGCAATTCTGGCGACAATTTCCCTCGATGCCAGTGAAATCGCCGAACAAGTCCTCCAAAAACGTATCGATCTATTGTTATCAGCTTCTCAATTTCGTGCCCGAAGATCGGGAATTATAGGCAATATTCAAGTTGAAGACGGTCGAATTAAAACGATTTTGGATTTTATTGAAAATGTCGAAAAATCTCAAATTTTGCCCGATGAAATTAAAGCGATCGCGTCTGAAACAACTTATACATCTGGCCCGCTTAAGCTGCGATTAGTCGCTATTAAAAACGGCAAAATTCTATTTGGTACGTGACAAGCGGTTAGAGGCTATCTCAGAAAGACTATACAACACTTTGAAGTCAGAAAAGCCATTTTAGCTGTGCGACACGACTACTTAGTGATTTTCAACGATTAAGTGGGAATGCTAGTAATATAACACCCAATTAGGCGCGATTGCCCTTTCGGGCAACGGCAAAGCCGATCGCATTGACTTTCTTAGTATTCACCTATGAGTTTAACTACTTCTAGATTAGCTGTGTTAATTGATGCAGAAAATGTTAGTGCCAGTTTTATCGAACCTTTACTCGAAGAAATCGCTAAATACGGTACTGCTAATGTCAAACGCATTTATGGAGACTGGACGAGTACTCAACTCAACAGTTGGAAAGATAAACTCAATAAATTTGCTATTCAACCCATACAACAGTTTCGTTACACGACTGGCAAAAATTGTACCGATAGCGCTTTAATTATTGATGCAATAGATTTACTTTATACAGGTAAATTCGATGGGTTTTGTATAGTCTCTAGCGATAGCGATTTTACGCGCCTAGCTTCTCGAATCCGAGAATCTGGGTTAACTGTTTATGGATTTGGAGAAAAACAAAAAACGCCTGAAGCTTTTGTGGCAGCTTGTAATAAGTTTATTTATGTAGATATTTTAGATAAGTCAAAAAACTCTAATCAAATTAATAATGTCAATCAAAATAAAAAATTAATTAACTTACTCAAAAGTTCCTATGAAGCAATTTCTGTTGAAGATGGATGGGTGAATCTGGGTCAGATTGGCGGTCAGCTTAATAAAATTTCTCCTTCGTTCGACCCCAGAAATTATGGTTATAAAAAACTTAGCGAGCTTGTTAAAGTTGCAGGAATTTTTGAAGTTAAAATGTCTCCTCATATTTATATAAAATTGAAATAATTTTTAGATAAATTTTATTATAAAGTTAAATGAAAATATCAATTATATAAGTAAGGGCAAAGAGAAAGCTAGGCTTTACCCCTTACCCTGTTTTTAAATTAAATTTTTAACTTGTCGTTGCGCTCTTATCTTATTGTTGTTGATTTATTATGATTGTTGACAGAAATTTTTCCCGTAAAATGGGTGAAAAAATCCTGGCTAAATTTAGATGAATTAATCGATATACCATTGCGATCGGGCAAAGTCTATCGCTTAGTTACTAATAATCTGTTTCCAAGCTGCTTCTAAAGACGATTGAGCTACTTCTTTAGAGCGATTGAGGCTGTAAGCAATATCCTTCCAATATTGTTGCACGAATTCTGTTGCCTTAAGAAGATCGTGTTTATTGTATTTGCCTTCAAGCACTAATTCATTAGCAAAAAGATTAATTTTAAAACGGATAACATCGGAATTATCATCTGGAGAAATGTGAGGATATAAGCGATCGCTCATATATTTAACTAATTTCTGTATTCGTGGCGACTTCTCGCACAAAAAGCCTTTAAGACCTTCCGACGCACTCTTAATTCGTTTTTGTGCGCCTTCTTTGATTACAATTGCATTAGCCTCCATAACTTTCACATCTTCGGGTAACAAAACGACTCGTCTGTTAAAGCGGCCAGTAATTTTACCTGCTAGAATGTAAGCCTTAATTTCTCCAGTTTGCCAATCAAAGATAAAATCTTTTACCCAACCTAAAGACTCACGCCGCCAAGAGTAAACATCCAAACGATATAGACAACGTAGATGAGATGGAATTTCTACACTTCGCCAGCGATCGCCTGTGTAAATAGCATTAGGCTCGATTTCTAACACTTGTTGCAAGCGTGCATATCCCTTTGTGCAACCTAAATAAGCAACTCGTCCCGTGGGATCGCTCCAGACTTCTTTGACCCTATCTAAAAAGGCGTTAGCTTCTTTTTCTATTGTCATCAAACCGACTATTTGGCTGCGACGAATTAAATAAAGCATATGTTTACCTTTTGTTAATTATTAATTACTTTTCGATCTATATCTTAAGAATAAATTAATAATTTGAGGAACTTGTGAGGAAGTATTTTTCTAATATTAAACTTTCTAATCAATAAAATTTGATGGGATTATCTCTATTTTTGTTGCGATTACTTTACAAAGTTTTATGAACCATAGCATTTTTTTTAGATAAGAGACATCGAAAACTAGCCAATTTTCTAGGGTCAGCCGTATGGTAGATTTGCTAAAGTTGCATAAACCTTGGACTGATGAGGAGAGTAAGTCAATGGTTAACAGCGAATCGAACGGCAAAGTTGCATTGGTTACGGGAGCAAACAAAGGGCTGGGCTTTGAAATGAGCCGTCAACTTGCCCAACAGGGAATAACAGTTCTCATCGCAGCCCGCAAACTCGAAGCCGCCCAAGAAGCAGCAACAACGCTCAAAAATGAGGGATTAAAGGCTGAAGCGATCGCCCTAGATATCAACGACAGCAATCAAATTCAGGCAGCGGTTAAAGAGATTGGAGATAAGTTTGGCAAACTCGACGTTCTGATTAATAATGCCGGAGTAATGCTCGATGGTGAATGGTCAACTAGTAACGCAAGTTCCGTTTCAATCGACATTATCCGCAAGACTTTTGATACTAACTTCTTTGCCTTAGTTGAACTCACTCAGGCATTGCTGCCACTCATTTTAAAAAGCCAGCGCGGTCGAATTGTCAATATGGCAAGTATCGAAGGTTCCCTAACTCTTCATGCCGATCGGACATCGTTCATTTATGATTCAAAGCCGTTTGCTTATGATGCGTCTAAAGCGGCAGTTAATTCATTTACCGTCCATCTCGCTCATGAATTGAGAAATACGCCTGTGAAGGTAAATAGCGCCCATCCTGGTTGGGTGAAAACCGAATTAGGAGGCGAAGGCGCAATGATGGATATCGCAGAGGGAGCGAAAACAGGCGTGCAATTAGCAACGCTTCCTGATGAGGGGCCGAGTGCTGGTTTTTTCCACCTGGGTCAGCCCGTACCTTGGTAGTTTAATGTCGGCAAAATTAACAGTTGTTTGATATAGAGAAAAAGCTTCCAAGTCGTGTAAAAAATAATTTGATACTTGGAAGCTGTTATGAATTAAGAAGCTTTGAGTTTGCTTGCGAAGGCACTATCGTTACGAGTCAAACTTGAGTACACCTGACAATATGCCTGACTTTCTTCGAGCAAATAATCCAAGAAGGTACGAGCAACGAACGAAAGTTTTTTCTCCCTAAGGAAAATTACATGCCATTGACGATGAATGGGAAAGCCCTCTACGTTTAAAATTGCCAGTTGAGTCAAATCATTGGCACTCAAGCTGTGCATCGATAAAACTGCCAGCCCCAAACCTTCAACAACAGCCTGCTTGATGGCTTCATTACTATTGAGTTCCAACTTGACCTGTACTGAGACTTTGTGTTGGTACAACAGTTGTTCTACTGAGGAGCGGGTTTCAGAGCCTCGCTCTCTCATAATGAAGGGTTTCTTTTCTAAAGACTTCAGGGGAAGATGACTTTGGCGTGTCAGGGGATGGCGTTTAGGAGCCACTAACACGAGCGGATTGCAAAGCAACGACTCTGCCTCAATCTTGTCCTGCTCTGGCAAGTGACTGAGGATGTAGAGATCGTCAAGGTTTTTGTTGAGCCGTTCTACCACCCCTTGATGGTCAGTAATCTCAAGAGAAATGGTGAGACTGGGGTAACGTTGACAAAAGGGATTGAGTAGCTTAGGGATAAAGTACTTCGCCGTGGTCGCCGCAGCGAGGCGCAAGTGTCCCTGTTCCATCCCTCTGAACTCTGCTAGGTTCGTCTCTAATTGCTCCAATCGCTCAAAGATTGTTTGACAAGCATCGAAAACTTCCTGACCTGCTGGTGTCAAGTACACCTGCTTTCCTACCTGTTCAAATAGGGGCATTCCGAGAGCAGTGGAAAGATGTTTGATTTGGGAAGACACAGTGGGTTGTGAAAGATGCAACTGTTTGGCTGCATGAGTGAAGCTACCGTGCTGCGCTGTTGTCTTAAAAACCTGTAATTGATTGAGCGTAATTGATTTCCAGAGAGGATTGGTTGGAAAACTGTCAGGGAAATTCTGTTTCATAGTGTTGTTGAGTCTTACCTTAAAAAAACAACAAATCTAACAATATTGACATTGCTCAATTAAAATTATATGCTACTTTAACAACATTAATGTTGTTAAAGTAAAGACAAACAGCAAATTGTTCCAAGATGTAGGTAAGACCGTGCTTGAGTCTTATCAGATTCAAAGCTTTTTTATGTCAGCGTTTCAAGTTTCAGATTAGCCGATCGACTCCAGGAGAAGGGATTGAATTTGTTTGGAGGCAAGAATTTTCCCCTGACTGATGATTTGACCGTTAACGATTAAAGCCGGAGTGCATTTAAGTCTTCGTCTATTTATTTCTCCGAGATCGGAATTACAGTTCACCTTAGCAGGAACGCCAAGTTTGGCAACGGCTGTGCAAACGTTATTTTCCAGAAGACGACGACTCTCGGTATTTAAACCAATAATTTCAATGTTGAGCATCTCCATAATTTATTTTTAGCTTTTCAGCAATTTTTTGAATTTCATTCGTAGGGAGAATTGACTTGACCTCTCGATCGAGTTTGAGAAAATAAAGCTCGACGTTAAGTTGTGGATAGCGTTTTTTAATTGCCAAGTAAGCCCGATTTAAGTAATCTTGGTGAACCTGTTCTTCCCGGTCAGGATTTTTACTTAATTGAGGGTCTATTAGACTGGCATAAGCCCCACAGTCCTGATGGTCGAAAATTATGACCTTTTCTACGTGGTGCAGTCGATAGGACAAATCCAGTTGATCCCAAAAAGCAGCAGCATCCGCTTGATGGGGAAAGCCCGCTAGCGCCAAAGAAGCTCCGGCTAGTGCCGTTACAAAGCGGAAATCAATGCACTAAGCACTAAAGCTTTAGGCTGACGAGCAGCGGCAATAGCAGGCTGAGTAACTGGGAGGAAAGGAAAAGCGATCGCCCCAGCGAGAAGCGATCGCATAAAAGTACGTCTCGCAATTCGATGGGGTTGACCGCAGGAACAGGTTTTCAACTCGCAAGTGAGAGAAATTTGCTCCATCGTTGCTCGCTCTATCTCTCCAGGAACCTTTTTTGAATCAACAATTTCGTCTCCACAGGCACCGCTTGAGGGTTGAAAGTCGTTGTTGAGAATAGCAGTTGGCACCAATTGCCTATCTGAGAGATAAGCTGTTGCCAGAGGGCTATTAAAGATTTGACAATGGTTTGGTGTTTCATGATTTTTTCCTTAATAAAATAAATGTGGGCTATGGTTTCTCACCCTTGAGAGAGTTTGTCGATTTTTCCCGCAAGCGAGGGGTTAAGTAAAAAATCTAAGAACTAACAAACTTTCTTTGCCGATTCTCAAAGGCGGATGGCTGGCGGCATTCTTCAAGATTTGGCTTGAGCGAGCAAATAGCGTCATCAGTCGTCTCAAAACAGTTCTCTTGACCGATTTTGTCCAGCAAGCCACTGCGTTCTAATCTTTGTTGAACTTGAGGCTGTAAACCACTGAGCAGCAAGCGACATCCTCGACGGGTCAAATCCTGGTAGATATCTTCTAGGGCAACCAAACCCGTCGTATCTATATTCGGCACAAACCGCATCCGCAAAATCAGATACTTGACTTGGGGTTCATCCCGCAAGAAGGTGACAAACCGTTCGGCAGCCCCAAAAAATAGCGGTCCATCGACCCGATAGACGGCAATTTCTTGACTCAGTTCTAGCGGCACGCATGGAGGAAAAACTTCGGTTTCGGGGACTTTAGCTAAGTTGAGGTCGCTCATCCGTTTAATCAATAAAGCTCCCGCCGCTATCAATCCCACCTCTACAGCTAGGATTAGGTCGAAACTAATCGTAACCAGCCAAGTCAGCAGCATAACGGCTAAGTCGGCGTAACTGGCACGTACCAGTAAGCCGATCGCTTCCCACTCGATCATCCGAACGCTAGTCACCATGAGAATCCCCGCTAGCGCCGCCAGAGGAATCTGAGAGGCTAAAGGAGCTAACGCCAGCACGATCGACGCTAGGGCTATCCCATGAATGACCCCAGAGAGACGAGTTTTGCCCCCAGAGCGGACATTAACCGCCGTGCGAGCGATCGCCCCAGTTGCCGGAATTCCTCCGAAGAAAGGCACCACGACATTTGCCAGACCTTGACCGATCAGTTCGCGGTTGCTATCGTGCTTCTCGCTAACTGTCATACCATCGGCGACAACAGCAGAAAGTAAAGATTCGATACTGCCTAGCGCAGCCAAAGCAAGGGCTGGATTAATCAGTTCTCGCAAAAGCCCCCAGTCTTGCCAATGGGGAATGGTTTGCGGCAGGGGCAGCGATTGAGGGATCTCGCCAATCGTAGGAACATTTAGGTGAAACAAAGAAGCCAATCCGGTTGCCAATATCAATCCCACCAGAGAACCGGGGATGGCAGTCGTAATTCTTGCCCAAAATAATTTGGTCGCGATGACCGCAGAGGCTACGACTACGGCTGCCCAATCGATCTTTTCCAGATTGGTGAGAGTTGCCCAGAGTCCCGGCAGAAAATGTTCGCTGCGAGGTAAGTGCAACCCAAAAAAGTTATTGAGTTGTCCGCAAAAAATAATGACAGCAATACCGTTGGTAAAGCCTGCTGTCACGGGATAGGGAATAAATTTAACCAGTTGACCTAATTTGGCGATTCCCAGGGCGACTTGAATGATTCCAGCCATCACCCCAGCTATCCAGACCTTCTCAATGCCGTACTTGGCAACGATCCCTATCAGGATGACTGCCATTGCCCCAGTTGGTCCGGTTATCTGCACGGGAGAGCCACCAAATACCGCCGCTACAATTCCCGCCACAATTGCCGTATAGAGTCCGGCTTTGGGTTCTACTCCGCTTGCCACCGCAAATGCCAGTGCTAGGGGAAGCGCAACCACTGCCGCCGTCAGCCCTCCGGTCAGGTCGCCCCGCCAGTGGGCAAAAAAGCGACTGAACCGCAACCGTCGCTTGCCACTGAGAGTACTTGTTACTGTCATCGGGTTCAATGAACCTCCTCATAACTTAAAACTGATTAGAATTGCCAATCTCCTTCCAGTTGCTCCAAACTGTTACGAATTTCAACCAGGTGATTGTTGTACACCTGCAAGGCGGTATCGAGTACCTTAAAGAGCGCTGGATCTTTCACCGAATAAAAAACGTAGTTACCTTGCCTGCGGCTAACCACAAGATTGTAGCGGCGCAAAATCGCCAACTGCTGGGATACGGAAGACGCTTCCACCTCAATCCATTCGGCGATGTAATTGACGCTTCTCTCCGCCAGTCGCAATGTATCCAAGATTTGAATTCGCACTGGATTAGATAACACCTTGAAAAGTTCAGTCTTGAAGTAACTTGCTTTAAAGGGCATTGGTCAGATCTGCAAACCTATGTAATTTGTTATCTTTGTATCTAACTATATACAAAGTCTTGCATATACTTTACCACTTGTGCTAAGGTATGGCAAGCAGCGATTGATTGAGAAGGTTTATTCAGTTAAGTTGCGACGTTTGCCACGCCCACGACGAGCATTAGCTCCGATGGCTAATGCTCGTGCATTTCTTCATTCTCAATAAAATATGTATACAGAGACGAATAGTATAAAGAGCTATCTGTCCGATGGCATTGAAGGTTCACTTTCCCTCTGGTCTGTTGTTCGCCACCTCCCAAATTTTCAGCGCGTCACGATCGCTCAGTTTCTTTCTCGCGCTGCCGCCGAAGCGCACTTGCGGTTTCTAGCGCGAATGTTTCCAGGTGCTTCATACGCCATCGTGTTCGACCAGTTATCGAACGATAATTATTTTGCTCAAAGGAAAAAATAAAAATGCTAGATATCAAAATTTTTAACGTCGATCGCGGATTTTGCGCCGCAATCAATCGACACGACCATCACGCGATCGTCATTGATTCCGGCTACAATTCTCGCACCGGATTCAGACCCTCACAATACGTCCTGCAACAGCATTTCAGGACTCTAGACTGCCTGATCGTTCCTGCCTACACCGAAAATCATTTAGCAGGCATCCCCGATTTACTCAACCAGTGTTTAGAACGCGGCTTGCCCGTTAATTTTTTCGTTTCAAATCCCTCTATTAATCCCGAACAGTTCCCTGGATTGAAAAGTGCCAATCGACGGCTTGGAAATGCACTAACATTCACAACCGATCTGCATCCAGAGTGTGAAAAGATCAGTCAAACGATGACCATTGATGAGGTCAGTCTCTCGTTTTTCTGGAACAACGAGCGAGATTTTGAAAATCTCCACAACTTGAGCCTGGTTACTTTTCTGTCCTATCGAGATATTAACATGATTTTTCCCAGCGATCTCGAAACAGAGGGCTGGCACGCCCTTCTAAAATGTAATGACTTTCGCGATCGCCTGCGTCGTGTGAATATTTTTGTAGCATCCAATCACGGGCGAGAAGATGGGTATTGTCCAGAGGTTTTTGACTACTGTAGACCAGAGCTAATAATTATCTCGAACGAGTCACATCAACGCATTTCGTCATCAATGCTCGATCGATATAAAAGCCATTCCAAGGGTTCTTCATTCGGAGTCTGCGAGAAAAAACTTCTAACCACCTTCGATGATGGAACTATTACTATCTCAAAATATTTGGATAGACTGCGACAAGTGACAACGCAGACTAAAGCGTCCCAGATCTATCGAGCCAATTGGCAATACAATTAGAAGTCATTTTTATCTCCAGTCGAGCTAAGGAGAGATGTATGAAAAAGATTCTGGTTATCGAGAAGTATCCCCTCTACCGAGCCGAGATCTGTAGACTGCTTCGGTTTGAGAAGTATCAAGTCATTCAAGCCGAGAATGGCATAGAAGGTCTAAACCTCGCACGAGAAAAGCATCCTGATTTAATTCTTTGTGATGTTGAAACCCCTGGATTAGATGGATATAAGGTTCTAGAAAGCTTACGAGCAGAAGGGATTGCTCCTAAAATTCCTTTTGTTTTTCTAGCAGGCAGCATAGATGTTGGCAGTCATTCTCATGCTATGAAACTAGGAGCCTCTGCTTATCTCAGTAAACTCGCCTCACCAAATGAATTATTGCGAGTCATTGCTACCAAACTCAAATAATCATGTTTCGCCAGTACTACAGGTTCACTAACCAAAAAAATTTTAAGGAAGCGACCCGATTTAAGCTATCGCTTGTGAAATCGGAGTCTAAAATGTTAAGTTAACAGAAAAGCTTTGAAGATACGAAGATATTCAGATGACATTTAAGCCCAGTTACTTTAAAGCCGATCTTTTTAAGGTATTGTCCAATCCAGTACGAATTCAGATCCTCGATACATTGCGACTGGGCGAACAAAGCGTCAATTACATTGCCGATTGGCTTGATGCCGAGCCTTCCTCAGTATCTCAGCAGTTGGCAGTACTGCGGAGTCGCAACCTAGTCACAAGCCGCAAGCAAGGCAACTACGTTTTTTATTCGGTGAGAGATCCAGCGCTTTTTAAGGTTTTGGATGCAGCGTTGGAAGTGTTTAACAACCATCTGATAGAAGTGCGCGACACCCTAGAACAAATGGAATAAGCTGGAAATGACGATCTAGCCGAATGGTACTAAGTAAGCGGAAATCTTTGAAGAGTAAGGGATTGAAAAGAATAATTTTTTTACTATAAAAATAAATTTTAAATACTATGCAATCGTGTTATTTTTTAGTCATTTTTAATCTACACGATCGAGTCGATAAATCCTGAATATTACCAACGCGATCGCATTAGCGATTCACCTCTCTCAAGGTAGAGGATTAATTAAGATGTTGCTCTTTAAAATTGAATTTCGGAACTAGTCGCTCTAATCAATTTATCCCAAAACTTTCGGAAATGAATATCTGTTTACAGATGTTGTTGGCGTTCTCAACGATCCGATTAATCTCGGTAGAAATGTAAGCGGGATCGGACACGAATATTGGGTTGACGCAGAAGCTGGTTTTACTACCCAAGACCAAACCAATTTAATTTAATATCTGCTTTCCATCGACGATGACCCAGAAGTGCTACCGGAAGCATTAAGTTAGTAGCTCACAGGAGGTAAAGTGATGTCATACGAATGGTCAAGCTGGTCTGGAAATATTCGATTTACTCCAGCACGCATTGAAGAACCAGAAAATGAGGAGCAGGTTATATTGACAAAAGAATCAGAATATGAATCATTTGTCGAAAAGCTTGAGTGGCTAAAGTTGAGTAATCTAGCTTGAATAAATTTAAGAATTTCTTCAGAAATTTTCAGGAGAAGTTAGAGAAAACTAGAAGAGCTTAATCATTAATAAATAGTCAATGAAGCTGCGGACGAAAACCACTATTTCTGAATTTTTTAGTCACATAAAAGACCCCCGAATTGACCGAACCAAACGTCATCAATTAATCGATATTATTACGATTACTCTCTGTGCCGTTATCTCAGGAGCCGATAGTTGGGTAGATATAGAATTATATGGACAAACAAAACGAAAGTGGTTAAAAAAGTTTTTAGAACTACCTAATGGGATTCCATCACACGATACTTTCGCGCGAGTCTTTGCTCGGCTCGATCCCGAACAGTTACAACAAGGATGTATTGTTACTCTTGATGCAATTGGGTGTCAGAAAAATATTGTTTCTCAAATAGTTTCTCAAGAAGCTGACTATGTAATCACTCTTAAAAAGAATCAAGTCAATCTTTATGACCAAGTTGAAGCAATATTTAAACAAGCTTTAAGAAAAGACTTCAACGGAGGTTTTCATATAGATTGTAAAGTTTCTGAATCCAGTCATGGACGGCAAGAAACAAGATATTATCGGAGCTTGACTAATCTAGTTGAACGACCCTCGCTATCTTTACGATGACATTCATCCTAACGCCACAGGACATAAAATTGTTGCCAACCGCATTGCTCGACAGTTGAAGCCGTTATTAAATGAAGCAACAAAGCCACCGAATCTATCTAATCGTTAACAGGAGCGATCGCGCTCCACTCATGTTCCATATATCTAGACAGCGCCATAACATAAGGATTCCACCCGTGCCGCAAAGTAACGTATAAATCTGCACCAGCCTCTCGATTTGAAACGGTTTTTATTTCTTCGGCTTCTAAGCGTTCGATTGCTCGATCGTAGCGCGATCGCCAATCCCGTTCCGAATCAGTGGTAACAAAGCGCTCTCCTTTTGGCAGAAAAGCTTGTGATAATTCATGCAGAAATTGCATTCCACTTTCTTCTAATTCTTTGACTGCTGCCGAACCAACTAGCGAGCGATACTCTTCCTCTGAGAGCGCGCTTTTAATTAAAGTCACAGCGTCCATAATCGTAAAGGCGATTCGTGCCAAGGAGTAATAAGACTCTTGCAAACGAAAATAGCCCAAAGCGGGATAGGAATGATGGGTTTCTAGGATATTGAGCAAGCTTTGAGCCATGTTGCTGATGGTTTGTTTGGTACTGCTGTCAAAGCTGCCGCTCGTTCCAAACCGAGCGAGCATTTCTGCTGCGTCTGCGGTTCTCCCTGTACGATTGTAGAGACTTAAAGCAAAGCTATTGCGTTGAATCAGTTGGCTATAGACTGATTCAAAGTAAGTTAGGGTCATTGTTAGGGTAGAGAAGCCTAAAATGGTTTCTAGTACCATAAGCAAGCGATATGTGCCCGTTCGTGGTGTGATATCCCCAGTTCCCAATGTGGCAAGAGAGAAACCGCTATAGTAAATTGCAGTCATGAAGTCAGTGGGCGTTTCTCCCATTTCCATCTGAATCTCTTTGCCCAAGGCAGGCCAAGCAATCAGAGCAAATCCAAATAGCAATAGTAATATCCAAATCGCTACAGTTGTAACAAGCAAGGTCGGCCCCATAAAGGATAGTATGCGATCTCTAACGAGAAGCCGCTTCGCGTCTGTACGATTTCTTTTCGCTCCAGCGCGTCCAGCCAGCCGGAACAACTGCCATAATCCTCGACTCAAAGGAACGCTGACTATACCCTTGTCACCTCTGGGATACAGTACAGTAAGGTAAATATCTGCGATGGCTAGCAGCACTAGCCCCGTACCGATCGCTTGTGCTAACCAACCCATGTTTTGACCTGCCTCCAAGACTTTATCATTTCATCTGCGGATTAACTAGGAAATTTGCCATTAATTGGCCAGTAGTCAGAACAATCCTTGGCTTCGGCCTTTAAAACAATTGAAGGGTGTACCGCACATCTGAGGTAAGGATTGCTCGAAAAGAAACGGCATTTTCTACAAGGAACTTGAGAAAAATAATTTACGGGATCGGTTATTTTTTCGAGTCCGTGCCTTCCTGCCTTTAACAAACTCAAACATACAATCGTACTAATTAAAACTAAGCTCGTGGGAACTCCATAACTTACAATGTCGGCTATAGGCATTTCTTCGATTTGTTCTTCATTCGATCTTACCTCGCTGACAATTGTTTGATTGATTAATTCGATTTCTATTTTTTCTGGAAAAAACTGTTGATAAAACTTATTTTTGTACATCTTTTTACTTCCTGTGAAAATTAATTTTTCGAGTGTTTATAGTTATTAAAAAGCTCGCTCAAGCTCTTCAAATAAACTACTTTTTAAAAAAAATTTCAAATTTTTGCTCGCAACTCTTTACTTACAGGATTAGCAAAAGATAAAGAGGGATGTCTCTGTCTATAGTTTTGGTTGCTGAAAAAGATTTTAATACTAGAGAAATAAATTTTAAATCCTATGCGATCGTGTCATTTTTTAGTCATTTTCAGTTTGCACAATCTGGCAAAGTAGAGTATTTGTGCGATGTGGTTTAAACAAGCGCTTCTATTTCAATCGACTCAAATTGTTGGCGAGAGCTTGTTAAATTTTTCCGTTTTTAGAGGGATTTATGCTAAAAAATGTCAGACGATTTATAATTTTTTTTTGTAGCAGGAATGTTCTTGTTATTTCTATCAGTTGCCTGTCAGTCAATTCAACAAGCCCAATCGCCACAACCCACAGCAACACCAACTACCGCGCCTTCTTTACCCGTAGGGTCGCCCGATTCCGAACTAACTGCTTACCCCGCCGAATTACCATCCTTGCCTTATGCTAATAACGCACTAGAGAAGGCAATTGATGCTCAAACGATGGAATTGCATCATGACAGACACCATGCTACATACGTTGACCGATAATACAAGTTTAAAATCCATCTGTCTAGTAGAACGCGGCGTAAATAGAATACCCAGATGATGAGGCACTGGGGTTAGCTGAGATTCACTTCTTGGCAAGCCCTGCTAAGTAGTTTAGCTTTCTGGCTTCTAGCTCTTTCAGAAAAGTTGTGTTGTTGCCATAGCCTGCATCTATTAATACGATCCCTGGTCGATAATCTCTGTCTAAACTCCGGTCGATTAACAACAGAGCAATTTCAGGTTTCTTCTTAAATTCAGTATCTTTCTTTCCCTGTGCTAAGGAACTGGCGTCCTGATATAATTCGATGTCCAATGGTAAGCTTTTTTTGCCGTCATATAGATGAGTCGTTACGGCTACTATGCCATTATCAGTCTTACCGTGCAGCGAACTCGCGTTAAAATTTACAGGAAGCTCGAAACTCAAGATAATGCCGCAAAAAAAGAAGTCTAGTCAAAATTCTTCAAAAAACGTTACATTGTCGCGATCGTCGCTACACGAGAGAAGGGTAGGACTAGAGGAAGAACATCAATGGTTGCTCAAACAGATTAAACGCAAGCGTACTGAATTAAAAAACTTTCTCGAACAGATGCGGACAGTTGCAAGTGAGATGTTTCATCAAGGAGAACCATTTCACCGACAGATGATGGAACTAGACCGAGAAATTCATACGCTATTTGATGAAATTCTAAAAACCCGCAAGATGGGAAAGCAAACGCAAAGAGATGTTGTAGACGTTTATCAAACCTTGCAATTAATGGGAGTCATCAGTCCAAAATATGAGGAAGACGAAGAGGACGAAGATAGCGAACTAGACGAGTTATTTGAAGACGAAGATGAGGAATGGCAAAACCAATCTCAGCAATATCGAGCTAATAATAACGAAATAGAAACTGAAAGTGCTTCGCGATCGCCACAATCGAAACAAATTCGCCGCACTTTCTTAAAACTAGCAGAAATATTTCATCCCGATAAAGTCACCGATCCGCAAACGCAAATGCACCACACGGAAATTATGAAAGAAGTGAACCGTGCGTATTCGGAGGGAGATTTAGCACGACTTTTAGAAATAGAAAAATCTTACCAAAGCGGAAAATTAATTAGTAATGAAAATGCTTCTGTTAGCGATCTTCAACGGCTTTGTGAGAAGTTAGAAACAGACAATCAAATTCTAAAAACGCAGTATGACAACCTCAAGCAAGAGTTAAATGCAGTTAGAAATACTCCAGAAGGAGAAATGGTTAAAGATTACCGCGCTTGTGTGAAAGACGGGATTAATCCAGTGGAAGAAATGCTCTCTCAGGCAAAAAAACATCTTAAAGAGATTGAAAATATTCGCGATTTTATCAAAGACTTCCGCGACAAGAAGATAACGATTAAAGAATTCTTAAAAGGGCCAGCAGCTATGAGACATCAAGAGCCTGACGAAATGGAAGAGATTTTGCAACAAATGTTGGGAGAGTTGGGAATTGTTATTAAATTTTAGATTTAAGAGGGGACGATCGAGTAATTTTAGTAATTTATCTAGCTAAAATAATTTTTTTAATTCGTAACTAATTAGAATGCAATTAATCAATAACACTTGCTTGTTTTTGTGTATATTTCAGTAAAAGCTCGACTATATCTCTACCTTTTGGTAGTAGAGTTGTTTATTTTTTTGTGATAGCTATTGTGTTTTCGACTCTTTACTAAGATTGAAGAGCTAAAAACTAGGTAAAAACCCTTAGTAATAACCAGAAAAAAAACTTAATATGCGCTTTAAGAAACCTGTGTCAAGATAAAAATATAGTCTTATTCGGGTGGTTAATTTATTGGCATCTTAACTTAACTTAAATAAGTTTAAAACTTGCGTAGTTAGTTAAAATTTTGCTGTTTTATAGATTGATATACTTCTAAAATTTTGTTGATTTTAAGGCGTTTTTGGAGATAGCTTGATGTGAAAAAAATAGCGATCGCTACCAGCTTATTCTGTCTGGTTAGTGGTACTCTTTTAGGCTGTGCGAATACTTCTTTCAATGGCAGTGCTACTAATACAAACAAGCAGAACAATGGAGATGTGAAATTACAATCGGTCGGTGTCACCCTTGGCGATCTGAGTAATCCTTTCTTTGTTGTTATGGCAAATGGAGCCGAGCAAGAAGCCAAGAAAATCGGGGGCGATGATGTTAGAGTGACTGTGGTTTCTAGCGGCTATGACCTGAATCAGCAATTTAACCAAATCGAAAATTTTGTTGCTGCTAATACTGATGTAATTGTTCTCAATGCTGCTGACAGTAAAGGAATTAGACCAGCTGTAGATAAAGCAAGAGAAGCTGGTAGTGTAGTGATTGCGGTAGATACAGCCGTGGAAGCAGATGTAGATGCGACCGTAACTACCAATAACGTGCAAGCCGGAGAGGTGAGTTGTCAATATATTGCCGATCGCCTCAAGGGTAAAGGCAATGTAGTCATTGTTAATGGGCCTCCCGTAACTTCGGTAATTCAACGGGTGGATGGCTGCTTAAAGGTGTTATCTCAATATCCCAATATTAAAATCCTCTCAAAAGACCAAAACGCGGAAGGGAGTAGGGATGGAGGACTCAGAGTGATGAGCGATCTGCTGACCACCTTTCCCAACATCGATGCAGTTTTCGCCATTAACGATCCGAGTGGTGTAGGAGCAGATTTAGCTGCTAACCAAGCCAAACGCAAAGACTTTTTTATCGTCGGGGTTGATGGTGCGCCAGAAGCCATCGAAGCGATCGCATCTAAAGACAGTGTTTATGCTGCTACAGCGACTCAAGATCCCAGAGGAATGACTCAAAAAGCAGTTCAAATTGGCAACGATATTCTGCATGGGAAAAAACTTTCCTCCAACAACATTTTGATACCAGTCAAGCTGATTACCAAAGAAAACGTTAGTACGTCAAAAGGTTGGTAAGCTGTGAAGAAATTTCTCTTAAATCGTCGAAAAAACTTCGATTAAAACCGATTTTTTGAAATACATAACTCTTTTTGCAGGATTGGCGAATGACCACAGATATTGAAACAAATTTTGAGCGAGAATCGACCGTTACTCCCGTATTAGAAATGCGAGGGATTACCAAACGGTTTCACGGATTCACGGCTTTGCAAAATGTTAATCTAACGATTTATCTGGGAGAAGTTCACGCCCTCATGGGTGAGAATGGTGCGGGTAAAAGCACCTTGATGAAAATTCTGGCTGGGGCTTATGTTGCCGATGAAGGTGAGATTCTCGTCAATGGTATTCCGACAAAAATTACCGATCCAGCCTCAGCACGTCGGGCGGGTATTAATCTAATCTACCAAGAACTGAATGTCGCAACCAATTTAACCGTCACCGAAAATATGTTTATGGGTAGCGAGTTGAGGAAAGGTCAATTTTTAGACCGCCAAGCCATGCAAGCCGAAGCGCAGCGAGTCTTAGATAGCTTAGGAGCTACTTTTGGGGCAAATACTATAGTAGGAAATTTGGCGATCGCAGAACAGCAGCAAGTAGAAATTGCGCGGGCATTGAAAGATAATAGCCGTATTTTGGTAATGGATGAGCCAACAGCAGCCTTATCCGACCGAGAAACCGAGCGTTTGTTTGAAGTGATTCGCAAACTACGCAGCGATGGCATTGCAATTATCTACATCAGCCATCGGATGGAAGAAATCTATGCTTTAGCCGACCGAATTAGCGTCCTGCGAGACGGTCAATATATTGGCAGTCTCACCAGGGAAGAAATTACTCCACAACGCTTGGTACAGATGATGGTCGGTCGTTCGATGCAGAACTTTTACGAACATCAACGACGAAGGAATTTAGGCGAGGTGGTGCTAGAAGTCAGAAATATTAGCGACGGACGCAAGGTGCAACCCGTTAGTTTTCAACTTCATGCCGGAGAAATTCTCGGTTTAGCAGGACTGGTGGGTGCGGGACGTACAGAAGTATCTCGACTGATTTTTGGAGCCGATCCTAAAGTTAGCGGTGAAGTCTGGCTCAATGGCAAAAAACTAAGGATTAATTCGCCTAGCGATGCCATTGCTGCTGGCATTGGTTATGTCCCCGAAGACCGCAAAGATCAAGGTTTGTTTTTAGAAATGAGTTCTCGCAAAAATATAGGTCTTAATAGACTAAAACAGGATGCCAGGGCTGGTTTGGTTAATTGGGGTTCGGTCAATCGGTTAGCGACGCAAGCAGTGGAAAACTTTAATATTCGACTTGCCAACTTAGAAATTAGAGCCGTGGATCTTTCCGGTGGAAATCAGCAAAAATTACTACTGGCGCGTTGGCTAGCGATTAAACCCACAGTATTAATGCTCGACGAACCGACGCGAGGAGTAGATATTGGAGCTAAGAGCGAGATTTATCGAATTATAAGCGATTTAGCTGCCCAAGGCGTAGCGATTTTGATGGTTTCGAGCGAACTACCCGAAGTTATCGGCATGAGCGATCGCGTTTTAGTGATGCGAGAAGGGGTATTGGTAGGCGAATTGGATGATAGCCCCGGTAAAGAGATTACCCAAGAAAAGATTATGAACTATGCAACTGGAGCAACGGAGGTACTAGCATCATGAGACAAAGCGTAAGACCTGTTAACAATAAAGCGGAGCAGCAAGACAAATCTTCTCAACGTCGCTCTATTAACAATCTAGTTCAGGTAGCGGGGATTCTGCCGATTCTGCTCCTGATCTGCATCTTATTTGCCCTCCTTAGCCCCAACTTCCCGACCGCAGGTAATGCCGTTAATATATTACGTCAAGCATCAATTAACATTGTCTTGGCAACGGGGATGACTTTTGTGATTCTCACTGGAGGGATTGACCTTTCAGTAGGATCTATTTTGGCGGTTTCTGCCGTAGTTTCGGTGTTGGTGTCTTTAATTCCCGCTTTGGGGTGGCTGGCAATCCCTGCTGGTTTGCTGACGGGATTGCTCTTAGGTTTGGTTAACGGCGCGCTGATTACCTATTTAAATTTGCCACCTTTTATTGTCACCTTGGGTTCGCTAACAGCCTTGCGGGGGACTGCATATTTGGTTGCTAATGGCACAACTGTAATTAACCGCAACATCAATTTTGCTTGGATTGGTAATGGCTATGTCGGTTTCCTTCCCTGGTTGGTAATCATTGCCTTATTGACTGTTGCAGTAAGTTGGTTTGTCCTGCGACAGACGGTTTTAGGAGTACAAATCTATGCCGTTGGCGGTAACGAGAGAGCAGCACGACTGACTGGGATTAAAGTTAATCGAGTGTTGCTATTTGTCTACGGCGTAAGTGGATTGCTGGCAGGTTTAGCAGGAATCATGAGTGCTAGCCGTCTTTACAGTGCTACTGGAATGTTAGGTCAAGGCTACGAATTAGATGCGATCGCGGCGGTGATTCTTGGCGGAACTAGCTTTACAGGCGGGATTGGGACTATTGTTGGTACTCTTTTGGGTGCATTAATTATTGCCGTTCTCAACAATGGTTTGACCCTATTAAATATGTCTTTCTTTTGGCAATTAGTTGTCAAAGGATTGGTAATTATTGTGGCGGTAATAATCGACCGACTTCGCAAACGTTCCAGATGATAAAAGTAGATTAGAATTATTATCGGGACATGGCAAGGTCGTGTCCCGATAAAAGTTGATAAAATTTTATACAAGATGCCAAGATAAACATCTACCTAAAGCTTTTGGCTGGCAATTTGTTCTTCCCATACTTGCAACAAATTGTTAACGGCATTATCCCAACTATACTCGGCAATATAATCTCTTGCTTTGTCTCCCATTGTTTTTCGTAAAGCGCGATCGCGAATTAATAACTTCAATTTCTTAATAAAATCATCTCGATTTTGAGGTTCGTATAAAAATCCATTCCAACCATCTTGGATGCTGTCTTGAATTCCTCCCGCACGAGGAGCAATAACGGGAATTCCTGCCGCAAAAGCTTCTAAAACCGTTAACCCTCTCGTCTCTTTTTCAGAGGTTGTAACGTGAATGTCGCAATTAACTAATAAAGCTGGTACTTCATCGGGTGAAATTCGACCTAAGAAGTAAAGATTAGGTGTTAATTGGTTTAATTTAGTCGCGATCGCATCTCTCATTACTCCATCCCCAGCAACGATCCAAGCAATATTTTCAAGTTCAATTTCTTGGGCTAATTTTGAGATAGCATCAAGTGTAAAATTCCATCCCTTATCTGGCGTTAAACGACCTAAAAAAACGATTTTTAATTGATTCACAATAGCGGACATAGCATATTGTTTTTCAAAAAAATGTTCTTCGCGAATTTCTCGATTAAATTGTTCTAGATCGACTCCCAAAAAATTACCTTGCTTTACATTTTTGACACCTATTTTAGTTAGTTTTTCAGAAATAACGTTACTAGAAACCAAGGTTACATCATAGGCGTTATAAATCCAAGCGAGAGGAAATTGAAAGACCCATTTCAAAATTGAATCTAACCAATTTGGTGTATTAAAATAATCTTTTCCATAGTCTAGGAAATTGGTATGAAAGAAACTGACACAAGGAATTGAATTCTGTTTGGCAAAATCTATGCCTGGTCTTTTCCAGAAACCAACAAATAGTCTTTCTGGTTCGTCAACATGAATGATATCTGGTTGAAATTCGCGTAATGCTTGTAAGACAGTTTGATAAGATTTTTGAGTGATATTGCGCTCGAAATCTAATCCCATTATTGACTCACTAGGGAGATTAATAACTCGAACTCCTGGTAAAATGTTTCCCGTATAATCTCGCCAATTAGGATAGATATTTTCAACACAAGAATAATCGGGACAGAATAATAAAACTTGGTGTCCGTATTTACTAAGTCGATGGAGTCGGTTGATTAAAGTTATCGTCACGCCATCAACAACCGGAAGAAATCCAGAACTAGCGATCGCGATTTTCATATATTCTTAGTAACTGGTGACTGGGAAAATTTAAAACTTGTACTGAGTCAAGCAAATGTATCCTATCTAATCCAATTCCCAAAATTAAGCTTTAGTTTGTAGTTTCTTCACCAAATCATCAAAAGGTTGCCAATTATCTTCATATGCGATCGCTTCCCAAACCGATTCAATTATTGGTCTGAGTAAAGCAGTTTTAGGATTATAAAAACACAGGCGATCGCCAATCTTCTCAATCTCTTCACTAGGTAATTGATTCAAAATATTATGATATAAATTACGCCAAGTTTCCCAATCGGCTTTTGGCAAATCAAGATTTTCTAAGATAAGCGAACTATCTTCGCGCCAACCATAATTAAATTGCTGCGACAACTCATAAAAGAAAGCATGATAACCAATCTCGGTTTCCTTGAGAATTTCAAGGGTTTTATCTAATAAAAATTTTCCTTCAGGTATCGATAAATTATCAAACCCCAATTTATTCATCATCAATTGATAGTAAATTGATGAATAATACTCGTCAAATCTGGTTAAACTTCGCTCTAATTCGGGAAGTGGAATTACCATAGATAAAGGAACTTGTAACATCTCTAAATTCATCCGACAAATAGACGGTTGATTGCCATAGCTATAGCGTCCGCCACCATCGAAATAGGCAGCCGTAAACAGAGGATTATAAGTAGGAATAAAGGCATAAGGACCGTAATCGAAACTTTCCCCAGTAATCGACATATTATCGGTATTGAGTACCCCATGACAAAATCCTGCTGCCATCCATTGTGCTGTTAGCTTAGCTACGCGCTTAACTAATTGGGCATAAAATTCAACATAGCGATTTTCAGAATTAGCAACTTCTGGATAGTAGTAATCGATAACATGGTCGAGTAAATTGTGCATTAAATCGCGACGATTGATGTAGCGCAATCTCTCAAACGTGCCAAACCGAATATGAGAACGACTAAAACGAATCATCGCCGACGAACGAGTTGGCGAGGGTTCATCTCCTCGCCACAATGCCTCTCCTGTCTCTATTAAACTCAAACAGCGGGATGTATTCACCCCAAGAGAATGCAAGGCTTCTGCGGCTAAAACCTCTCGCACGCCGCCTTTAAGCGTTAATCTGCCATCTCCTCCTCGCGAATAAGGCGTTCTTCCCGAACCTTTAGTTCCGAAATCGTATAATTGACCTTCCGTACCGCGTACCTGTCCGTAGAGAAACCCCCTACCATCGCCTAGAAACGGGTTATATTCGCCGAATTGATAGCCGTGGTAGCGCAATGCCAAAAAAGGACGAATCCCCTGAAATTTGCCAAATGCTTCGATAAAGTGAGAATTTTCGACCGATTCGGGTTTTAATCCCAACAAGGGTAATAATTGGTTATTGCGGAAACGGAGAATATGTTTGGGAAATTCTGCGGCGGGAACTTCATCATAATAGTCGTCTCCTAAAAGTTCTATTGCAGGTTCGTAATCGAGATTGAGAAAAGGGTTAGGGGTTGTTGGAGTCATTTGAACGGGTGAGAAAATGGGCAATCTATTTATACCGTAACTTATAGCAATTTTCAGTTGAGTAAACCATGTAACTGTAGGGGCGAATGGCTAGAAAACCTTGATATATTAAATAATCGGCATTTCTTAGAAGCTGCTGAAATAGTTTATCAAAAGCATCGGCAGCATGAAGACAACTAATTCTGGCGGTATGTGAATCTAGCTAATAGTAAAGCTAACCTCATCTATAGCCAGTCTATTCGATAGGTGAAAAAGGCTATTTTAATCAAACCATCCCAGACACGCCAGAACTCTGAGATAGAGAAATTTGAGAGTTTTACAACTCATTTAGACTCGTATATTTAAGAAACACTATCACTTATTCCCAATGCGTTAATCTTTCTACCCAATTTTGGATGACTCTCATTATTGCTTCTTTTCTCCTTTCAAAATTAGCAGCAATGAAAATAAAGAGAATTCCTGCAATTAAACCAATAATCCATTTTGCGAGTGGACGTTCAAAACTGAGAATGACTAACTGATAAAAACCAGTCAAGATAAATGTAGTCGTTCCGATAAAGAGAAAAGCACGTATTTGTAACGCCAATCCCAGAAAAACTGCGACTAAACTAATTATCGTTGGGGTTAGTCCAGTTTCTTGATTAAAAAGTAAGGCAATAAAACAAATAATTCCGCTTCCACTCAAGCGGAGAATGTGACGATTATTGCGTTGTTGGGGTTGAGATAGCGTTGGGTCGAATTGCGCTATATAGAGTAAAGATAAGCCAATAATTGACGCATATCCAAGAATATCTGTTAAGGAATTTTCCCACAAAAAACGCGCGATCGCCCAATCGATAAATATTAAACTAACATACGTCCAGCGAATCTCTTTTTGGCGCAAAGCGATGCGTCCGTAAAAAGCTGCGACGACCAACAAACTAAGATAAGAAATATCTTCTAGGGTGACTAAAGTTGTTAAAGCAGGAATCGCCAAAGCAAACCGATGCCAAGGCGTTGATTCCCATCCCAAACTTCTCCAAGGAATTTGATAGATAAATAAGGCAACGAGACAAACAATGATGATGCGGAAAGGATCGAGAATGCTTAATTGCTGCCAAATCAAACGTGCATAAACAGCCGTAGCAACAATTTCTACTAATCCTACATATACCCACCAATCAGAAGAAGTACGATTTCTCGTTTGAGGATCGCGTCCTTGAATCAAAGCATAAACTGCAAGCATTAAACTAATAGCAATACTAAGACTTCGTAACTGCGGCAGATTTTCTGTAGCAAATCCGGCAGCTAAAATCTTAAAAATACTTCCTAATGCCCAATGGCAATGTGCAGTTATTTTGATTTCTGTTAGGCTTAAATTGAGAAAATTGTTATGGTTTCGCGATTGTAAGAAAGTAGCAAAAAGACGATAGATTAATGCGATCGCGACGGCTACAACGGCTAAAATTGTCAATCCATCAGCAGGACTTCCCCCCGAAGATTGTAGCATTTGATAAATAACGAGTTCATAACAAGCAAGCGAAATACTAATAATAGAAAAATAAGTAATAACTTTGCTTCTCAATCGATATCCAACGATAATTCCTGTCAAAGCTGCACCTAGAATTAACAATCCCGTATAAGCATTAAACTCATCCCATCGCCAAAAAATCCCCAACAAAGCAAAAACAAGAGGCAAGATTTTGAGACTGCTTAATTGAGATAAAGGAGATTGCCTATCTAACAACCAATCAGTTAGTAGCAGAGAAAATAATCCTAAAATTGTATTGACAATGGCAACTGCTAAGTTGGAACCATGTATTAATAAAACTTCCTCACAAATTGCTAGTTCTATCGTCCAAACAATTCCATAAACAGCATAGTTATTAAGTTGCTGACGATAGCGATAAAGAATAGCACCGCCAATGACAAGAGGCGTAGTTAAATAATGCCAGTGGGTAATCGGAAAATTCCAATAACTAAAAAGCGTTTTACAGGTTAATAAAATCAAGGCGATCGCGCACAGAGTAATCGCCCAACCATCTGCCGCTTTACGATATAAAGAAGCTAAAACAGTGCCTTGTTGTCTCAAAAAAGTACTGAATAACCATAACGTAAAAATCGCGATCGCCCCAAACAAAAACCAACCCGATACAGACAATTCTTTCCACAACAAAGCAGCAACAAAACACAAACTAAAACCAATCTGAATTGCTGCTGCGATTGTATGGCGATAATAGCGACTATTAACCAACATCAACCCACTTGCAACACCCAAACTAACCAATCTCGTATTGGGTTGCCAGATAGTTAATACTTGCGCCAAGATACTCGCATAGCTACTAAAAATAGTTGCACGTCTGCGGCGTTTTCCCCCCATCCGCAATGCAACACCAGTAAGCGTCAAAGGGACAAGCATCCACGACAAAACAATCAACTGACCTTCTCTCGTCGCAAAAAAAGTTTCAACCCTCTCCCACAACAACGGATAGCTAATCGATGCCAAGACAAAACCAAAAAGCCAACAACTGCGACACCAAACCCGCTGTATTCTATCTCTGCGCCTCTGCGCGACGGCACTCAATGGGGCGAAGTAATTCGCCCCCCGTACCTCCTCTGCGTGAGAAAAAACCCCCCATTCAATTACAGCTAACCCCAAAAAGATACTTGCCCAAACAGACGAAGATAAAGAAGGAAACCACCAATCGATTGTGACGCAGACAGTAAGCAATCCTAACGCATGAGTAAAATAAAGAAGGACAACTCTAATAGGAGTCCGATGGT
>JALOOL010000242.1 GCA_025454425.1 Hydrococcus sp. Prado102
ACCGAACGCGATTTCTATATGTCCGCGCAAGAAGCTAGAGAATACGGTCTGATCGATCGCGTCATCTCTCGCCCAACGTTATCTGACCCAACCGTCCCCGTTACTTCATTAAGATGAATATGCCTAAATACGACTCCCATCTAAAATGTTCGTTTTGTGGAAAATCCCAGGAACAAGTACGCAAATTAATTGCCGGGCCGGGAGTCTATATTTGTGATGAATGCGTGGAGTTATGTAACGAAATTCTGGACGAGGAGTTGATGGAATCGACCGAGCGCGTTCCCGCGTCGGTTCCTCGCGCGGAAGACAATACAACCAAGCGTCGCGCCAACCGAGAACGTCTTTCTTTAGATCGGATTCCTAAACCAAGAGAAATCAAAAAATACCTCGACGAATACGTTATCGGACAGGATGAGGCGAAGAAAATTCTTTCAGTAGCCGTTTATAACCACTACAAGCGTCTGAGCGTCGTACAAGCAAAAAAAAGCGGCATAATAGACGATCCAGTAGAGCTACAAAAGTCAAATATTCTGCTTATCGGGCCTACGGGATCTGGAAAAACCCTACTAGCGCAAACCTTAGCCAAAATCCTCGACGTTCCCTTTGCGGTAGCCGATGCAACAACGCTTACCGAAGCAGGTTATGTGGGGGAAGATGTAGAAAATATCCTCCTGCGACTGCTGCAAGTAGCCGATCTAGATGTAGACGAAGCTCAACGAGGCATTATCTACATCGACGAAATCGATAAGATTGCTCGTAAGAGTGAAAATCCTTCGATCACTCGCGATGTCTCCGGCGAAGGCGTACAGCAAGCCCTTTTGAAGATGTTAGAGGGAACGGTTGCCAACGTCCCACCCCAAGGCGGACGCAAGCACCCCTATCAAGATTGCATTCAAATCGATACCAGCAATATACTCTTTATCTGCGGCGGTGCATTTGTCGGACTCGACAAAATAGTCGAGCAACGCATGGGTAAAAAGTCAATGGGTTTTGTCCGCCAACAAGGAGAAGCGGCTTCTAAAGACAAGCGAACGGCAGATATGCTCAAGCAGCTAGAACCCGACGATTTGGTTAAATTTGGCATGATTCCCGAATTTGTCGGTCGCATTCCGGTGATGGCATCCCTAGATATGCTCGATGAAGAGGCATTAGTCGCAATTTTGACTCAGCCGCGCAATGCGCTGGTTAAGCAATATCAAAAGCTCTTGAAAATGGACAACGTTCAACTAGAGTTTAAAAATGATGCCGTAAGAGCGATCGCGCAAGAAGCCTATCGACGTAAAACTGGCGCGAGAGCCTTACGAGGAATCGTCGAAGAACTAATGCTCGATGTTATGTACGAGTTGCCATCGCGCAAAGACGTTCAGCGCTGTGCGATCACGCGGGAAATGGTAGAAAAACGCTCTACTGCCGAACTGTTGGTACACCCGTCGTCTCTTCCAACCCAAGAATCAGCTTGATTAGTTCAAAGTTCAAAATTCAAAGTTCAAAAATCTTATTTTTTGAACTTTGAATTTGTCGTTCAAAATGTCTCAATTAAGCAACCTTAGAATTATCCTCGTCGAACCAGCAGGCGCTTTAAATGTGGGTTCGGTGGCGAGGGTTATGAAAAATATGGGGTTGCAACAGTTGATTTTGGTCAATCCACAGTGCGATCGCAACTCGCCAGAAGCCCGACAAATGGCAGTACATGGCATTGATGTCCTAGAGAAGGCAATACAAGTCGATAGCCTTCCAGAAGCTTTAAAAGGATGTCACAGAGCGATTGCAACTACTTCCTACAGTCGCACCTTATCGGCTCCCTTAGAAAACCCGCGAGTTGCCCTACCGTGGTTGCTTGAAGAAAATATTACTTCTGCGCTTATCTTTGGTGCGGAAGATCGAGGCTTGAGTAATGTAGAACTCAATTACGCTCAGAGATTTGTGGGTATCCCAGCCAATCCAGAATATTCATCGCTCAATCTAGCACAAGCCGTTGCCGTTTGTGCTTACGAACTCTATCAATCTCAACAAAAAGAACTTAACTGCGTACCGCCGTCTCAATCCTCTAAAACGAATGCAGCGACATTAGATGCTTTAGAAAGCTACTACCAACATTTAGAAACTATATTGCTACAAATTGGCTATCTCTATCCTCACACTGCTGCTGCTCGCATGGAAAAATTCCGAAGCATATACAATCGAGCCAATTTAACTAGCGAAGAACTAGCAATGTTGCGAGGAATTCTCGGACAAATCAAATGGATTTTAACCCTGATTCCCGATGGCAAAACGGGGAGTGGGAAAGACCAGGAAAAGTATTAGTTACCAAATCACTGAGTTCTCATCACTGATTACTGATTACTGATTACTGATTAAGAGACAGTTCCCAATTCACAGAACAATCTAATGAATACATTCGATCGCCCTGCCAATCGGCAACTGTCTCCTATTTAGGCGCTAGCGATTAGCGTCTGCGAGGAACCGAAGCCTCAATATTGATATTCATTGCTGAAACTCTCGGAGGCGTAGTACCTCTGGCACTGCCGAGGCTGCGTGCCATATCCAAGTAGAGCGATGGATCGCCTGCTTTGGCTTTTTTCTCTTGAGGAACAAAGCGTCTGACTTCGTTTTGCCAAACGATTTGAGGGAATCCCAAAATACCGCGATAGTAGCCGTCATAGCGCGGAGATTTGATGTTAAAGGGCAATTCGCCTTTATCGCGACTTGCTAAGTTCCGACGACGTTGATAAGGAACTGTATCGTAACCAAAGTTTTCGAGATATTCATCGCTGTTGAGCAATGCGTCGGCAAAACCTTTGATTCCTTTAGTCGCAACTACAATTGACCAAGCAATTTTCTCGCGTTGGTTGTAAACATCGCGTCCTAAGACTCGTTGAACGCACTGTTCGACGAAACGATAGTTGCTATTTTTCTCGTAGAAGCTGTTATAAAACGTCTTCGACAATAGCAATCCGCGAATGAAGTCGCGCACGGTAATTTGTCCGTTGCGGAGTTGCGATTCTAAGAAAGGCTCGCGATCCCATTTGAAAGCATGGAAGAAGATCTGGCGATATGCCGCTTCGATCAAATCGTCCATGTCGGTACGAGAAAGCAAGTTTTCTGTCGTAAAAATTTTTGGACGCTCGTCGCTCCCGACTTCAAATCCTTCAACGCGCGTATTTGGGCATGATGGCTTGTATTCTAAAAGAGGAATAGCCAAGTTTGAACCTCCGTTATCTTAGAAAGGCTTTTAAACTGTCATCCTAATCATAAGGGAGTTGGTGCCTTAACGTAGATTATTATTAAAAATTATTACAATTGTTAAGGCAAGTCTTCCCTCGATCTTCATAGTTCTTTGTTCAGGCAGCGACAGATAATTCCACTTCGTTTTCAACTGGCACCCCATCAGTAACCAAGGAAGGAGTTTTTCCGCCTTTTTGCAGCAAATTTCCCATCATTGCCACTAGCGCATTGACTTTGCGAGTTCGCCATCAATCGACGATCGCATCGACTTGAGCTTGAGACAGGCGACGCTGAAGAGCTTCGTAAAGATAAGCCGCATGGCGAGTTTCGTCTTGAGCGACGCTGAGTATTCCCTGTTTGAGCGATCGCGCTTTTGGATCGTCATCGGGTAAAACTCCAGCCATTCTGACAAAATCCTTACTGGCATCCAATTCTAAAATGTAAGTGCTACCGAGGAAAACTAGCCAATCAATGCGATCGGGTTTGAGATCTTCGCGTGCATATCCCTCAAAGTATGCCTCAAAAAAAGGACTTCGCTTTTCTTGCGATTTCGATTCATTTTCTTATCGCGCAAGTTACAAGCTGAAAAGTAGGCAGCCGCACCCGATCCAATTAGGTGTAAAAAGCTGGTCAACAAGTTCATAAAACTTTGTAAAGGAACCGCAACAAAAATCTATTTCATCCTATCGAAATTTTCTTAATTGGCGATCGCCTTCCCAAATAAAAAAAGTGCAAGCTCGATAGGAACTTGCACCCAATTTTTAACTTTTGTTAAGGTAGTTTACGCTTCTTTGCGGGTACTCATGTCACCCACTTTCTGGAATAGACCAAATTCGACTTGTTCGCCGAGTTCGGGATCGATTCCGGCAAAGACATCGCGGAACAGGGTTCGAGAACCGTGCCAGATGTGACCGAAGAAGAATAACAGCGCAAAACAAGCATGACCGAAAGTAAACCATCCTCTGGGACTGGTGCGGAATACACCATCAGAATTTAAGGTTTCGGTATCGAAGTCAAACGCTTCGCCGAGTTGAGCTTTACGAGCAAAGGTTTTTACGTCAGCAGGATCGCTAAAGCTTTGTCCGTCAAGCGCTCCGCCGTAGAAATTCACTTTAACGCCCGTTTGCTCGATACTAAGCGCCGATTCCGAACGTCGGAAAGGAATATCAGCACGAACGATTCCATCAGCATCAGTTAAGACGACAGGGAAAGTTTCAAAGAAGTTAGGCATCCGACGAACGTCTAATTCGCGACCTTCAGTGTCTGTGAAAACAGCATGACCCAACCAAGATTTAGCAATCCCATCGCCACTGTTCATTGCCCCAGTACGGAACAAACCGCCTTTAGCGGGGCTGTTGCCAACGTAGTCATAGAAAGCCAGCTTTTCAGGGATTTTTGACCAAGCTTGAGAGAGCGTATCGCCGTTAGCTAAGTTGGTTTCAACCCGTCGCTGAATTTCTTGCTTAAAGTAGTTTTGATCCCACTGATAGCGAGTAGGGCCAAATAATTCAATTGGAGTAGTAGCACTGCCATACCACATCGTTCCTGCTACAACAAAAGCAGCAAAGAAAACGGCAGCAATACTGCTTGAGAGAACGGTTTCGATGTTACCCATTCTCAAAGCTCTGTAAAGCCGTTCTGGAGGTCGAACTGTCAGGTGGAATAAACCTGCAATGATACCGACAATACCAGCAGCAATATGGTGAGCGACGACTCCGCCTGGATTGAATGGGTTAAATCCTGCCGGGCCCCATTCTGGCGCTACGGGTTGAATGTGACCCGTTACCCCATAAGGGTCTGACACCCACATTCCCGGCCCCCAGAGTCCGGTTAAGTGAAAAGCACCAAATCCGAAGCACAGAAGACCGGATAAGAACAAGTGAATGCCAAACATTTTGGGCAAGTCTAGCGCGGGTTCGCCCGTGCGGGGATCGGTAAATAATTCGAGATCCCAATAAACCCAGTGCCAAACGGCTGCTAAGAATAGCAACCCAGAGAGAACGATATGAGCGGCAGCAACGCCTTCAAAAGACCAGAAACCAGGATTGGCGCTAGTTTCTCCAGCAACGCTCCAACCTCTCCACGAACCCGTTACGCCCAAGCGAGCCATAAAGGGTAAGACAAACATTCCTTGTCGCCACATGGGATTGAGAACGGGATCGCTCGGATCGAAAATCGCTAGTTCGTAAAGCGCCATCGAGCCTGCCCAACCTGCTACAAGCGCGGTGTGCATCAAGTGTACTGAAATAAGCCGTCCTGGATCGTTCAGGACGACTGTATGAACTCTATACCAAGGTAGCCCCATTAAACTACTATGCTCCTCCTGTTGATATTTTGTATCTGCTTAGACGCTTTTTTATTAATTTGCGTTAAGTTATATGACTGACTCTTTCTGTAGCTAGAACTTTTAAAACAGTTTATCTAATGCAGAAAGAGTGTTACTCATCATAATTATCCCTTGAAATTGATAATTATTTAAGAAGTGTAACTATTGTGAGAGTCGAAATGCAAGGTCAATATGAAGAAGTTATGAAACCAAAGATGTAGCACAAGCGATCGAGAGCCACAAAAACCTACAAGTCTGCTCGATTTTCTCGATAAGGGAGTGGATTAGTCTTTTTCGAGTTGATGAATGATACTTTCAGCTTCGCTCAAACGCTCGATCGCGTCATCGGCACTTATTAAGCGTTTGAGAATGACCTGTCCAAAAGGTTTCGCTGGGTTGTCTATTTCGCGAGACGATTTAACTTCGACCATCAAAACAGCATCTTCAACCTGATAAAGCCAAAAAATTTCTCCTTTTTCGATAATTCCTAGATTTAGACGTTTTATATAAGGTTTGCGCCGCCAGACAATTTCGTCCCACAGTCCCTCAAATTCCCACACTCGCGCATGAGTCCATCCGTCAGATAAGAAGAAATATTTCACGATAAATTGCTCTCAATCGAAATCGAAACGCGATCGCGCTGGCTGTACAGACTTGTTAGGTGTTAGAAACCTTGCTCCTCATAGTAACGGGAGTTAGACGTTTTTGAAATCCTACATATTTTGTCTCAGTCTTGGTAATTAAAAGGGCGCACGCCATTGAGAATCGGAGTAATTTGAATATTTGTTAATCCTGGCGCGCGCGTTTTCATAATATTTTTATCTATTTATGATATTTACTTAACCCAATGTCAGCAGAAGCCCGCCATTCCTAGGGGGAAGTCGTCAAAAGCAGTCGTTACTACAGAAACAACCCCTAAAGTCTACGTTACATTAATAGAAGGGGAAGGAAGAAGGGGAATCAGATGGAAATAGGCGTTCCAAAAGAGATAAAAGATCGAGAATTTCGCGTAGGATTAAGCCCTAGCAGCGTTCGTTTACTTTCAGACAACGGACACGTAGTTTTTGTAGAAACGGGTGCGGGTGTTGGTGCTGGTTTTTCTGATGAAGAGTATTTACAAGCTGGCGCTAAAATCGCTTCCGATGCGATCGAGGCGTGGAATCACGAATTAGTTGTTAAGGTCAAAGAACCGTTATCCCCAGAATATCAGTATATTCAGAAAGGACAACTTTTATTTACGTACTTGCATTTAGCTGCCGATCGCGCTTTGACAGAACATTTACTCAAAAGTGGAGTAATCGCGATCGCATACGAAACGGTCGAACTTCCCGATGCAAGACTTCCCCTGCTTACCCCGATGAGTATTATTGCAGGGCGTTTATCGGTTCAATTTGGAGCAAGATATTTAGAAAAACAGCAAGGCGGACGAGGCGTTTTATTAGGAGGCATTCCTGGAGTACGCCCCGGCAAAGTCGTCATTCTTGGCGGCGGGGTAGTCGGTACGGAAGCGGCTAAAATGGCGGTTGGAATGGGCGCTAGCGTCCAAATCCTCGATATTAGCGTCGATCGCTTAGCATATTTAGAAACGTTGTTTGGTTCGAGAGTCGAACTTCTCTACAGCAACCCAGCGAATATCGATGTAACCGTTCGAGAAGCCGATTTACTCATCGGTGCGGTATTGATTTTAGGACGACGCGCCCCGATTTTAGTACCTCGGAGTTTGGTACGAGAAATGCGTCCCGGTTCGGTTATTATCGATGTAGCGGTAGACCAAGGCGGTTGTATCGAAACCTTGCGACCGACTTCTCACAGCAACCCGACTTATGTTGAGGAAGGGGTCGTTCATGTGGGAATTCCCAATATGCCTGGGGCAGTTCCTTGGACGGCAACTCAGGCGTTGAATAATAGTACTTTACCTTACGTTCTCAAGTTAGCTAACTTCGGTTTGAAGGCATTAGAAATGGATGCTTCTTTAGCTAAGGGATTGAATATTAAGGACGGTCAAATCGTTCATCGCGCCGTACAAGAAGTGTTTCCCGATTTATAGGCGATCTGGCGTTGCTGAATTTTTGCATGAATTACTGCCCTCACCCTAACCCTCTCCCACGGTCGAGGGAACAAAATCTCTGCTCTCTTCTCCGGTTGGCGCAGGACTGGAGATGAAGGCATTTCATCCCAGCATTCACCAGCGCAGGCGATCTAAATTATGAAAACTTCTCTCAAATTCAGAATTTAATCCGTTTAATCCAACAAAACATGAGTGAGTGTTGGGTTTCGTTCCTCAACCCAACCTACTAACTATGTTGCACTGTTGCTATAAAATTTAAAATCCCCTAAAGCAATCTCCATGCTTCAGGGGAGGGAACCAAAAGGTTTCAAACTTTCAGTTTTTGATTCGCAACTTCTGCTTAATTAATTTCCGGTTCCTGCAAATTTATTCTTTAAGTCGTGGTGTTTTACCACTAAACTACCGATGCAAGATTGTAGAGCATCAGACGGGATTTGAACCCGTGTAATTAGACGTAGCTTTATATTTTCAATAACCATAATGAGTACGCAAAATCTTAAAAAACTGCAAAAAATTGCTAAAAAAGTTGGAGAATTAAAAGTTCGCAACTTATTTTGGTGCGATGTTGAATGGGAAGAGATGCAAGAAGTAGAGGGAAAAGAAAATGTTCGTAAATGCGAACAATGTCAAGAATTTGTTTATGATTTGCGGGGACTGACAGACGAACAAATTAAGTCATTTCTAATCGAATATCAAGGACAGATGTGCGGACAATTTTGGTTGCGATCGGATGGAACGGTAACGGGAAAAGCGTGTGGAGAGCAACCATTAAGAGGGCGGATCGCAATAACGCGCGATTAAATATATTTTAGTAATCGACTCAATAAACCTTCGGGATCGTAAAGAATACGACATCCGTTGCTAACCACACTCAAGGTTCCAGCGTCTATTGGATTGTATTGATGCCCATGAAACATGACCGAAAGTGACAACTCCCAACACTAAATCGAAGCGATTATAGTGTGGGCTTCCAAGACAATCCGGCTACCGCTTAGGAGACTCTTGGCTTTAAGAACGGGTTGACCCACCGCTCTATTTTTGATAATTATTGCCGCATTATGGTCGCGGTCAAGAGAACACTCACAGTGAGGGCAATCATGCCAACGAATATGCAGCTTCTTAGGGACTTTCTCGCCACAATTGGAGCAATCCTGTGAGGTATTGTAGGCGCTTACTGGAATTACCAACAAACCAGCATTTTCGGCTTTGTTTGCGAGTATCGACAGGAAGCTTGACCACCCAGCATCCAACACAGATTTAGCCAATCTTGTACGAGCAAGTCCTTTAACGTTGAGGTCTTCATGAGCCACTACGTCATATTTTGACAACAAATAGTTAGCAGTTTTGAAGTGAAAATCTTTCCTTTTGTCCGCTACTTTCTTGTGCTGACAACCCAGTTGTTTGACTACTTGTTGTCTACGGTTACTCCCCTTTTTACGTCTTGAGACACGCTTCTGGATGACCCTTAAGTGTTTTTGGGCTTTACGGTAGTGTTGAGGAATAGCGACAGTTTCACCATCAGAAGTTGTCAAAAATTCCTTTAAACCAACGTCAATACCAGTAATTTTATCTGGATTGAAATCCGGCTTAATTTCAAGAACTGTTTTGTCTTCCAAGGAAAGAGTTAAATAGTAACCGTCAGCTTTCTTGGTAACAGAGGCAGTTTTTACTTTAAATCCATCAGGTATTGGACGATGCAGCACAACTTTAACTTTTCCAAACATTGGCAAGTTAATGAGGTTTCCCTGTAAGCATCCATCTTTCATCTGGGGATAAGTAAAAGTGCGATAGCGGTTACGAGCCTTAAACCTTGGTCTGCCGCTACGCTTACCATTGCTATCCCCTTTGAGGAATCTGTCAAACGTTGCTTTCACTCTTTTAACTACATCCTGTAGTACTTGAGAGTAAATCTCGGAATACCAAGGATGAGTTTTCTTGAGTTGAGGTAAGGTCTTTTTTTGACTGAAATAATCTGGGTTGTCCCGT
>JALOOL010000022.1 GCA_025454425.1 Hydrococcus sp. Prado102
CGGCGAATTCGATCGTCGTGGGTGAGTTGTACGCCTTGTTCGATCGCTAATTCTTCCTCATCTAAGGCGCGATAAAAGTCTTTCAATCGCTTGTAATTTTGTACGTACACATCTTGCAACATACTAATAGATGTGATGCCAAAACCCAACAGATCCGATTCTGGTTTTGTAGTGTAGCCTTGGAAGTTTCGATGTAGTTCGCCTGCTTGTTGCGCGATCGCCAGTTCGTCATTAGGTTTGGCAAAATGATCCATACCAATGAATACATAGCCATTGTCCGTCAGTTGCGCGATCGTTGTTTGTAAAATCTTGAGCTTTTCTGCGGCGTTTGGCATTGCAGCTTCGGGCATCCGTTTCTGAATGGGCTTCAGCCAAGGAACGTAAGCAAAATTGAAGACAGCAATGCGATCGGGGTTTAATTGCAAGGTTTTCTGGACGGTTTCTCGAAACGTTTTTTGACTTTGAAATGGTAAGCCATAAATCAAATCTACATTTACACTTTCAAATCCAGCTTCTCGAATCCAATCCATGACATTAAACAGCATCGCTTCTGGTTGTACGCGATTGACTGCTTCTTGAACTTGAGGATTGAAGTCTTGTATGCCAAAGCTAATTCGATTGAATCCTAGTTGTCTTAGAAACTGAATGTAATCGCGATCGACATAACGGGGATTGATTTCGATCGATACTTCGGCTGCTTCATCCAAACGAAAATATTGATTCAACTGATTCCAAAGAAACTCTACCTGGCTTAGAGAGAGATAGTTAGGCGTTCCACCGCCCCAATGCAACTGATGCACTAGTCGATCGCGATTCACTAAACTAGCGATTTGACGAATATGTCGCGCCAGATAGCCTAAATAAGGTTCTGCTACTTCCTTGCGCTGGGTAATTACCGTATTGCAACCGCAGAAATAGCAAGGCGTTTCGCAAAAGGGAATATGGCAGTAGAGTGATAGGGGCGTTTTTTTATGGTTTCCTACTGCGATCGCACTTCTAAAAGCATCGCGATCGAAGTTGGGGGTTAATTCAGTCGCTGGTGGATAGCTAGTGTAGCGCGGTAAAGGCTGGTTGTATTTATTCAGTAATGCAGCGTCAAATTCAACGGTTGGCGATAAATGTTTCATTTTAAAGGAGTTCAGTAGTTCAGTAGTAGAGACGCAATATAATCGCGACGGCATTCAATGGACGGAAGTAGAGACGCGATATATCGCGTCTTTACAGCCCCCATGCCTCGTCTTTACAATCGAGAACAGATCGTTGATAATGGTGCAAGCTTTCGGATTCTTTGAAGAAGTACAAACTAAAGTCAAGGATCGAAAGTAAATATTCTCCCTTGTCTCATACTTCCGACTTTCGACTTACGTCCAAGGGACGGGCTACGCCAACGAATGGACGACTTTTAGCTAGCTACCATTTCTCTATTCGATCCGTGAGAATGGCGTTCGGTGCTGCCTGGGCGATCTTGACGAGTGAGTAGATCGAAGGTTCGATCTCCGATCGCGGCTTTTACATCGGCTTCTAGTTCGTGCATGATGTCCCTATTTAAAGTAAAAGCATGATTGGCTTCTGCTACAATTCGTTCGATGGTGTCTCGATCGACGGGCAGTGCATCTAAGGCTTGGCGATAGCGTTCCTTAAAAGCTCGTTTGGCTTCTGGTGTGGGGATTTGGGGAAATTCATAAAAATCAGTGCCGCGATCGCTTGGCAAAGACAATGCCGAACGAATAATATGTTTCAAACTCTGACCGCCAGATAGATCGCCCATATAGCGAGTGTAGGCATGGGCAATCAGTAACGCGGGATCTTTTTGGGATAGGGTTTGAAGGCGATCGCAATATACACTCCCTGCTGGCGAAAGTGTGATTTGTTTTTGCCAGTTATCGCCGTAATAAAATGCTAGATCGCGGGCAAGGTTTTCGGTGCGATTTAATTCTGGAAAATAGAGTGCGATAGGGGAGTTGGAATGTTGCTGTAATGAAGTTTCCAGGGCGCTATAGACAAAGTACAAATCGGCAAGCAGTTTGCGCAAAGGTTCTTTCTCGACAATCCCTTTGATAAAGCATTTCATAAATGCTGTATTTTCTGCTTTGGTGTGGGATTGTTGCGTGCCTTCTCGTAGGCGTGTAGATAGATTACTCATGATTCTTACAATTCTCCTAATAAACGGTTCCGCGAGAGTCTTCAGTATTAACGGGTTTGAGCAAATAAAGACGCAATAACTGCCAAACAATGACAGCGATCGCTGGTAATTTTTGGAAAAACTGGATGATGATAGGACGGTTATTATTAGAAATTTCTGTTAGTTTTTGATTGGCGATCGCGCATCGTTCCAAACGTTCAAAAAATTGCGGGTGCTGCGTATCTAAAACGCTAGGAAAAGCCCTTATTGATGTTTCGTTAGTTTTACGAATCACCTGCATATTATATTCGCGCGGATCGATGCCGATGGATTCATAAAAACTCGCACGTTCCAACACCGTCAAGGTATGCGTAGCAAAGACAGTCAGCAGGAAAAACCGCGCCCAAAGTCTAGATTTCCAGTTGTTCCAAAGTTTGGGTTGCGATCGCAGCAGTGCCTTAAAGAAATCTCCATGCCGATTTTCATCCTGACACCAACTCTCGAAGTAGCGGAATAGAGGATAAATGCGATGTTCTGGATGTTTTTCGAGATGGCGATACACTAAAATATAGCGCCAGTAACCAATTTTTTCAGATAGGTAAACCGTGTAGATTACCCATTCTGGCGGGAAGAAAGTATAGTGGCGGTGTTTGGTTAAGTGACCCAGATCCAAAGACAAGCCAAAATCCGCCATCGCTTTATTCAAAAAACCAGCATGACGCGCTTCATCCCGCGCCAGCAGACTAAAAGCTTCCGATAATAAAGGGTTACGATTTTTTAGTTTGCGAGAAAGTTCTTTGAATAACAAAAAGCCAGAAAATTCTGAGGTGCAGGAACGTTCTAGAAAATCAATAAACGATTGTCGCGTTTCGCCGTCAATGTGTTCCCAGGATTGTTTAAACTCCTCATTGCGGACAAAATGATGGCGGTTATAGTCGGCGCGTAATTCTGCCACAACCGCTTCTAATTCCTTCTGTTGTCCAGATAGATTCATCTGGGCAACAGCATCAAAATTGGTAGTATAAAACCGAGGTGTTAACAGTGTTTCTCGAACGGGTGCTTTAATTCCCGTTTGCAAATTAGCAGGCTCAGGAGTAGGAATTGAACTGACCATAAATGTGACTTAAATCGATCGTTCTTATCGTTACCAAAAAAATATCTTTCCTGAGTCCGCGATCGTTCACAAGTCAGTTACCAAGCTTGCTTTATAGTTACCTGGAGTAAAGCATTAGCGCCAAGGTTAAGCTTGAAGCATTTCTAAATAAATATTACGTCTTTCAATTTTGGCGATCGAAAGAAGTATAAAAAATTCTTATAATAATTATTTTTTATCCGAATTTATGCAAGAAGCCAATCATTGTGTAGACTTTCAATGTCCAATTGAATTTGTGGTGGACTTGTTGAGTAATAAGTGGTCGATTCTCATCCTACGCGAACTATTTGGCGGCGATCGCCGTACTTATGAATTACTTGCAGCGCTTCCTGGAATCAGTACTAAAACCCTAACTCAACGACTACGAGAATTGGAAGCACAAGGATTGGTCGAACGTCGCATTTATGCAGAAATTCCCCCTCGTGTAGAGTATTCTTTAACGCCCAAAGGTCGCCAAATCAAACCTGTGATGGCAGCTTTGTATCAAGTGGGATTGCAGTGGTTGGAGAAGGAAACTTGTGTTTGTCCGTTGGTAGTTGAAGAGGTGAAATAACATCTTTTTCTATCAAGTTGTTAGAATTTCTGGGCGATCGCAGAAAGTTTTAGTTTAATAAATAGTTAGACCGCAATATATTTGGGAGCCACAGCTTTGATATTATGTCCGCTTAATTAACCATCATTTCCAAGAAAGGAAAACGACTTGTAGGGGCGAATGGTCATTCGCCCCTACAAATTTTAATTATGGTTGTTTAACCGGACTTGATATGAGTACTAATATAAGTAGCTAGGCAAAATTAATGACACGTTATGCTAACTCGACATAAAGCTTAAAACACTCGTAGGGAGGGCATTGCCCGCCCTACAAATTCTTAAAATCAAAGTCGCGTGTCGAAAAGAAGCGTATACTAATTTCTTATCTCGAATTGACCGAAAAAGCGATTCAGCTATTAGTGAGTTTTTAAGCAATAGTTTAGTTACTGTTAAGCAACCATCTAAAGCAATCTTTCGTCCAACTCAATTTCCAAGGGCATATTCTTACCATTCGGCGCATAAATCCGAATTTTTGCATTATTAACTAGCTTATTCAAATTTTTGCCAATTTCATCAATTAAACTGATAATCTGCCAGTAAGTATTAACATCGGGGCATGAAATAACTAGCACTGGAATATTGGCTTGAACAGCAATCTGCCAATCGCATCGATATAAAAAGGCTTGAGTAATGCGATCGCACGCTTCGTAAAAGCGTTGACTAGTAGATCGTGCTAATTCGAGACGTAAAATAACATCCTCTTCTGTTGGGAGTGTAGGTGGAAGATCGTCATTTGGTAAAGAAAATTGATGTTGATTCATGTCTGGCAGTTCCTTTTTTTGAAAATAATTAGACATTTATTGTTTATATCAAACGTTTTTAAGTAAAGACTTTGCTTAAGAAATCATTAAATCGATCTAAATGTACTCAAAGCTTGTAACTCAAGATCGATAAGGATTTCAAAATAATTTTGGGGCGTGGGACTAGTATTTTAGATAGGGGGCACGAGTATTTTTATAAATATTTTATAAGAGTAAATAGCTATTTGCGCTTATAGTTTTATTTTTTAGAAAAAGTTTAAGTACAAAATTAGGCGCTGAAATGTTTCGCTTATCAGTATTGGACGAGCGAGTATTTTGAGGGTTACAAAACCTTCAGCAGAATGTATGGGCTTGAGTGAAGGAAAAGAAGTTTATGCCGTCATCAAGTCCAGTATTGTCGCGATCGCGCTATAAATTAAGCTACTTGCTTTCGTGGGTGCGAGGACAGGTTTCTAAATCCTGACTCGATAAATTGTTAGCAATCGTCTCGTTTTGTTCGTCTTTAGCTTGCAGACCAACCCAAGCATCAATTTTGTTGAGATCGAATCCAATCTCTTTGCGATCGCTGACTTGAATCAACGGACGACGAATCAAAAGCGGATTGGCTACCATCAACGCCAAAGCCGTTTCTTCATCTAATTGTTCTGGAATCACTTCTTGAGATTTTACTTGCGGTGCTGTCCGATTAAACCATTGACTCACTGGTAAATCGCCAAAAAACGGACGCAAAGTTTCAGGTGTCCAAGTTTCAGTTAAAAGGTTGCGAACTTCTAATGTGTGTCCAGCAGCTTGTAGCAAAGCTTTTTGCTTGGTGTTGTTGATACAGCCTGGTTTTTCGTAGAAAAGTATTTTAGTCATTTCGATTTTGGATTTTGGATGAAAGGATTTTGGATTGATTTTCCCTATCCCCTAAAAATTAATGGCGTTACAAGTCTCAGGATCGAACTTAAAACGCGCTTTTGAGAGAGTGTCGCCGTAGAGATGAAAAGTAACGACAGGTTCGTCGCCAACTGCTTCTACTTGATGAATCGCACCAGGAGCAAAACTAATAATCTCGCCAGCCGCGACAATTTTTTCGCCAACTGGTTCGATTTTGTTGGGATATTTCGGATCGTTAACGCGCCGCCAAAAGGTATGTTTTTCTTGTCCCTGGAGGACTGCTACGACTCCCCAAGTGCCATGATTGTGAATGGGTGAAATTACCCCAGGTGCGAAAGTAACATTTTGGACTGTCAAGGGATAGCCAATTTCGTCATAGAGGACTCGAATCGATATCCCAGTTTGTGCGGAAGGTTCTAGATATTGTGTTTTTAGCCAGTATGAGTTCACTAGTAATTTACGTACCAATGTACGAATTTGTGGCAAATAATCCCACTGTTCTGCTTCAATTGCCACGCGATCGAGCAAATCGACAACATCTGTCAAAAAACGGTGGAAATAGTAGTTATTGCGAATCAAGTTCCATTCTCTAGCTGAAGGACGCACTTGGCAGTCTCCTTCTTCTGTTACTAGCCAATCTTTGCATTTCATTTTCTATTTTTCTCCTTTTGTAGTAGAGGCGAATGGCTATTCGTCTTATTTCCCTTTGCAAGGGCTATCAAGGGTATGTTTTTAACAATCATGAGAAATTAGCGTGTTATCACAACGAAAACATCGGCTTTTTCCTCCTTGTCCCCCTTGTCCTTTTCTCTACTTAAATCTAAAAAACATACCCTTGAAAGGGGGTCACAGGGGAGCGATTCTCATTCTGAGAGGCTTCGCCAACGCGATTGTATACTTACAAAACATCCTCTTATTCGTCCTCATCCTCATCAAGAGGATTGGTTAGGATATCAAAAACGACTGAAGCACCAAACTCGTTTTTGTCGTCAAGTTCTTTAACTTTGGAAGTAATTTCCTTGGCTTTTTCTACTTCTCCCAATCTTGCTAAAACTAATCCAGAAGCAGCATAGGCATTGAGATAAAGTCGGATTGGATAGTCTTCTTTGCGACTTACTAAAATGGGTTTTAGTTGTTCCCAGTCTTCGGGTAATCGTTCGGTTTTTTGGATTTGTTCGAGTACTTTGAGTGCAATCTGTAGTGCTTGGCGATCGTTATGTTGGTAGAAAAAATAACGATAGGCACTAACTAGAACGTCTAAATTAGTATCGCAGAGCGCGATCGCTTCGTGCATGTAGCGATCGGATTCTTGTGTATTTTCCCAGCTTTGCGCTGCCGATCGCAACAACTGCTCGATCTCGCTTGGTACTTGATACCAAGATAGGTTTGCTTCGCTCGTTTTCATGATTTTTGTTGGTTGTTAGTAATGAGTTTGTCGCTTTAAATCGCGACAGATAACCAAAGACAGGCGATCGAGGACTGAAATATCAAGACATAGGGACACTGCGATCGCAAAAGTCTAAATTTCCCAATCGCCAATCGCCATTCACCATTTCCTATTCCCATCGAGTACTCCCACCACCTTTTTCACGCACTCGATGTCTTGTATAACTATTGAAAATCGCTCTAAAATCTTTGGCTAATTAACTTTTGATACACTTTGCCCTATTTAAAAAATAGCAAATAATCGTCTCGATTTTTGATGAGTTTTGTTTAAAAGTGCTAAGAATATAGTTTTCAAATTGTAACTTTTTTTAAAAAAATTAATTTTTGTTTGCAAAGTCTGTGGAATTTGACATTGTTCCTGACAAAGAATTGATGCTTGCTTAAATTGCATCGCTTTAGCCTAAATATACCCAGTTATTTAGAAATTACCTATTGATTTCATAATTGGCAAAAAGCACTCAGCAACTAACTTTTAGTTACTATCTAAGATTGAAGAGCGATCGCTAAAATCTTAAAATAATCTTAAAAAGCTTGTTGCAAGCAGAAATTGGTTAACGTTTTTATAACGTTCTTAAAAGAAAACAAGCGTATCGAACAGTGACAAAATGTATTGATAGTAACCACGACTAACCATAAAAATTTATAAATTTAAAATCAATAAAGACTATCCAAATCTGACAATTAACAATTATGGCTAACGAGCAAGCCAAAAAATATTCGATCCAGAAATTGCCCATCTAAAGCTACCTCTAAATCGATATTTAAATTGCTGGTGATTATTCAATTTTGTCATCGTAAATTTTAAATTTGGAATTGTTGTTATGGCTTACAAAATTCCCAGCGATTGTATGGCGTGTGATAGCTGTCGTCCTCAATGTCCGACGGGTGCTATCGAAGTCGATAACGGACAACTTTGGATTGACTCAGCCCTTTGTAATAATTGCGAAGGTTATCACGATAAACCAATTTGTGTAGAGAGTTGCCCGATCGATCTGCCTGTTATCTCACAGCCAAAAAAAGGTAGAGCTAAAATAATTGACGATCGCCCTTTTACTAACCCCGATTTATTTGCTAACGGGAAAAACAATCCATTTGCTTCGGCGATTATTATTTGGGAAGCTTGTAACTTATTATCCCAAAGACAATCTTTAACTTGGCAACAAAGTGAAGGAAGAGAAGTTGTTTATCAACGTTCTATCAACCAAGGAAAAGGAGAAATTTCGCTAAAAATTCTTGATTGTTCTGCGGCTGCAAGTCTTGCCAAACAACAAGATTCATGTCTGGTTGAATCTTTAGATATTCGTGCCGCTTGCGTCCATTTAATTTACGCAGCTTATGCCACTACATTAGAGAAACCTTGGGAACAAGATTTTCTGATTAGCGATCGCCAGATTGAAGAATATTTAGGATTAGATAAACGCAAAGATTTAAGTAAACCTGTTAAATTAAATTTAATCAAAAAACTCGCCCAACAACCTTGCGCGATCGAAGCTACGATTTACTCTCCCAGACAAGGCAGAATCGATGAGTTTTCAATTGAAAAGGAAAACCTTTGGCACTTGTTAGAGGTTAAGCATCATTTTTATGAAGACGAATTGGGATGCAAGCATCTAGCGGGTTTAACCTTTAGAATCAAAGCGGGAATGTGGGCAAAACATTTCCTTAACAAACACGCTTGTCGCGATCGCAAAGCCTTCTATCAATACAGTAGCCTTCCTCAGTCTTTGTTAGAAATGGTGATGAGTAATTGGCAGCAACATGAAGGTGCAGTTCGCATGATGTTGTGGTTGCTGTTTAAAACTCGAATGGGAAGAGAACAGCGTTTGACAGTTCCTACCTTAATGCGAATTGCTTATGGCGAAAAAAGACTGCATAAAGCTAATTGCGATCGCGAAGAAAGAAAACGATTGCTAAGAACTTTTGAAAACGATTTATTAGTCCTCAATGACTACAAACTCAAACCCGTTTTTGATACTGTTACTTATCCACCAGAAATTCAACCTTTATGGGTAAAATTATCAGCTATTCCAGACGATAGCGACGAGGCGATCGATTTTTGGATTAACGATGGTAGTAGTAACAATCGCCTGACAGATGCTAGTCCGAGGGGAAAATGGAATTCTTTAATGAATGCTCGTATCGTACAATTTGAACTGCCCGATGATTGGGAACAAACTTTTGCTCAATTGGAAAAAAAGCGTCAAAAACTAGGAATTAGCAAACTAAAAAATATAGCATCGCGAAAGAAATTAGCAATCGAATCGGCAATATCTGGCGAACATGTTGCTAGTGCCAGAAAAGATAAAGGTTGGAGTCAAAGAGAGTTAGCTAAAATAACTGGCAAAAGTCAAAGTTGGATTCGCGATATCGAAAATGGTCGCTTTCATATTAAACCTGAAGACCAATCGCTGTTACAGCAAGTTTTAGCGTTGGATTAGGGCGGATTGATACGGATGTTTGGAAAAACGATCGCGTATCGTATTTCATTTATTTGATCTGGGTATTCTAATAATAAGAATACCCAGTGTTTAGTTAATATGTAACACGTAGGGGCGAACGGCCGTTCGCCCCTAACATTACCTAACATATCGTTATTCACCCCTATTAATTATTTGGTTGAAGATTTGCTAATAATTCCGCGATCGCTTCTGGTTTCATTCCGCTGAGACGTTTTTTACCAGGCATTAAAACGATATTAGGAGCCATAGAACATTTGCCCAAACAACCCGATTTTTCCATGACTACGCATTCGTGCAAACCGCGATCGCGTAACATAGATTCTATTGCTTGATGCTGTCTTCTTCCGCCTCTTTTTTGACAACTCGAACGATGACAAACTAATAATTTAGCTCTAGATTTAGAAGCAGATAATTTAGTTTTAGTAGGACAAGATTTAGTGGGTTGACAATTTCCTTCTTGTGTTGGTTGTATTTCCGCCGATTGGTTGACGTTTAAAATAGTTATTTGTTCGGCTTTTAATTTTAGGATATTTGTCGTGCGATCGGCTTTGCCGTTGCCCTTTGGGCAATCGAGCGTTTTTTCACCAGTTACTTGAATGAAATCCCACGGACGCAAAGCAAGAAAAGAATGCTCTTCTAGCGATCTAAATAAGGAAGCGCGTGCTTGTTTGGAAAGTTTTATCTGCACTTCATCATCTGCGACAGCCATCCGCAGATATTTAAATTTATTATCATCCTGGTCGATAACAAAACCAAGAAATTGACCTTCGAGAGTAAAGTTTGTACTGACTTCTTTTTTGCCTTTTTTCATGGAAGTAAAGAGATTGCGAAAAAATAGAGAAAAAGAGAAACAATCGCAATAAAAAACTAAAAAAAAGCGATTGTTAGAGGAGTTTGCCTATCGTAATTTTTGACTAGGCAATTCTTTTAGCTTCAATCGTCTGAGGTAACTTAATAGGTTCTTCCATGGTAGGAATAGATAATTCCCAACCATTAGCTAAAGTGTAAACCTTTCCAGTTTCAGTAGTCTCTTCTTTAACGACTTCTTCCTCTAAATCCTTCTTAGCAACGTAAACTACTAAATGTCCTAACGTATTTTTCCGCAACATTACTTTCATGTACTTGACTCCTAAGAAATTAAATAGTGTGTATGACAGATATCTGGTAAGGGCGAATAGCCATTCGCCCTTACGTTAATTAATGTGTCTCATTCTTTGTTCAATTGGTATGACCTAATTCCTCAGCAGATTCAAGTTCCTTCTTGCGACAACCAACTACGTGCCCAGTTGTCATAAAATGCACGGCATAGACATAAGAAGATTGTAAAAAAGTACCGATACTAACGATGTAGCCAACATCACCTTTTTTAGCTAAAGTTGCACCGATATCTTGTCCGGGAAAAGTACCATCATTGCGAATGAGTTTGCGCGATCGCACTTTTTGCCCAATTTCAAAAATGGGTGGGGAATCAATTTCGATTTCATCCGCTTGCATGAGTTCTTTCTCCTACTAATTTCAACAATTCTTCAGTCGTTAAATTACGTTTAACTTGAGTAGAAAAATTTCTGACAGCATCTAAGACAAATTGAGTTTCTTCTTTGTCTAAAGTAATGCCGCAAGAAGCTAACATTTGTTGTATCAGCTTTCTTCCCGAATGTTTTCCCGCTAGCAAGCGATGCTGGCGACCGACTTCTTCGGGGTCAAAGGGTTCGTAAGTTTTGGGATCTTGCAAGATCCCCGCCGCGTGGATGCCAGATTCGTGTGCAAAGGCATTTTCGCCAACAATTGCTTTCCAAGGTGGTAAATGGCTGTTAGAAGCAGCCGAAACCAATTGAGAGACTTCTAAAAAACGAGAAGTATCGATACCGAGTTTGATACCGTAAATCTGCTTGAGTCCCATTACGACTTCTTCAAAAGCTGCATTTCCTGCCCTTTCGCCCAAACCGTTGACCGTCGTATTGACCGATTTTGCCCCAGCTTTAATCGCAGCTAAGGTGTTAGCCGTCGCCAAACCCAAATCGTTATGCGCGTGCATTTCGATGGGAATACGCAGATTTAAAACCAAACGATTGACTTTTTGATAAGTGCTAAAGGGATCGAGAATGCCTACCGTGTCGCAAAAACGAAATCGCGATGCGCCCCAATCTTGGGCGGATTGTGCGACCTCCAAAAGAAACGAATCGTCAGCGCGAGAAGAATCTTCGCCACCTACAGAGACATACAAACCGCGATCGCAAGCATAAGATATCGTTTCCTTAAGTCTTGTTAGCATCGCCTGTCGCTGTCCTTGAAACTTGACAGCAATCTGGATTTCGGAAACGGGAACCGATATATGTACTCGCTTTAAACCGCAGGAGAGAGAAGCATCGATATCGGAAGTAACGGCGCGATTCCAGCCTAATAATTGAGCTTTGAGCTTTAAATTATTAATACTAGCGATCGCGTGCATTTCTTCTTTTCCCATCGCGGGAATTCCGACTTCTAATTCTTGTACTCCGATTGAATCTAGGAGAATTGCGATCGCGATTTTCTCTTCTAGGTTAAAAGCAACACCTGCTGCTTGTTCGCCATCTCTTAAGGTTGTGTCGTTGATTTGAATATCTTGCATGAGACAAAACAAGGTAAACAATACAAAGTCGAAAGTCGTTGTAGAGACGCGAAATTTCGCGTCTGTACGAAAGTCGGAAGTATGAGATAAGGGATATAACGGAAGTCGGTAGAGACGCGATATATCGCGTCTGGGAAGCAAGTCGGAAGTATTAAAACAAAGGAAAGGAGAAAGGGAAAGAGGGTCAAGTACGAGGTGGACTTTTGTTTTGTCCCTTTCTCCATAAACCTTAACGAATTAAGTCGTAAGAGATATCAGTCTTAGCAGGAACGATGGTATTGCGATCTAACTCGTCGAGGAGGGTATTAACAATCCAGTTGAGTAGATTGATCGTTCCTTGATAGCCGTAGGTAGCATAGCGGTGTAAGTGGTGGCGATCGAAGATTGGATAGCCGATGCGTACCATTGGGGTTTTGGTATCGCGCCAGAGGTACTTACCGTAGGAGTTACCGATTAGTAAGTCTACGGGTTCGGTAAACAGGAGCGATCGCATATGCCATAAGTCTTTACCACCCCAGATTTTAGCTTCTTTCCCGAAGGGGCTAGAATCTAGAAGAGCTTGCAATTCTTGTTCAAATACTGGGTTGCTGTTGGTAACGACGATATGAGTGGGTTCTGCACCTAACTCTAACAAGAACTGTACCAAACCAAAGACTAAATCTGGATCGCCATAAAGAGCAATACGCTTGCCATGAATCCACGCTTGAGAATCGGTAACAGCGTCAACTGCGCGACCTCTTTCATCTTCGAGTTCTTTAGGAATTGGTTTGCCAGTGAGTTCTGAGAGTTTCATCAAGAACTCATCAGTACCTTTGATACCAACAGGACGAGATACAGAAGTGGGTTGTTTCCACTCTTTTTCGATATACTCGCGAGTTTTGGTGGTTGCGTAAGCTTGGAAAGAAATAGTAGCTTCAGCATTGATCGAATCTGCTGCGTCTTCTAAGGGAGTTCCACCTGGATACATTTGATACTCGCCATTGTTGGGAGAATCTAAGTATTCAGAGTTATCAGCTAGTAAAGTGTAGTCAACTTCCAATAGAGAAGCTAAACGCTTGATTTCCCGTAAGTTACCAATGTAGGTTTCAAAACCAGGAATAAAGTTGATCTTGCCATTGGTCGTTTCTTGCTTCTTACCTTCGGTGAGGGTAGTAAGAATACCCTTCATCATATTGTCGTAGCCAGTGATATGAGAACCGACAAAGCTAGGAGTGTGAGCGTAGGGTACTGGAAAATCTTGCGGTACAGATTCTCTTTCTTTAGAGGTTCTGATAAAAGCTCCTAAGTCATCGCCAATTACTTCTGCCATACAGGTAGTGCAGATAGCAATCATTTTAGGCTGATAGAGGCTATAGGAAGTTGCCAGACCGTCAACCATGTTGTTCAAACCGCCAAATACGGCTGCATCTTCAGTCATTGAAGAGGATACGGCTGAAAATGGCTCTTTAAAGTGGCGGGTGAAGTGGGAGCGGAAGTAGGCAACGCATCCTTGCGAACCGTGTACGAAGGGGAGAGTTTTTTCAAAACCAACCGCTGCTAAGATAGCGCCCAAGGGTTGACAAGCTTTAGCTGGATTGACAGTTAATGCTTCGCGAGAAAAATTCTTTTCGCGATATTCCCAAGTTTTCGTCCATTCTACGATTTCTTGAACCTTTGCTGGGTCGTGTCCGCCTTCAAATTCTTTCTTGTTCTGGAATAGTTCTTGATATTCTTGCTCTTGGAATAGTCTGGCGTGATCCTTGATATTATTTACATCTTGAGACATGGGGGTGTTCTCCAGTTAGTTGAGTTTGGGGATTGGGGAATGGGGTTTCAATGTAGGGGCGAATGGTCATTCGCCCTTACGGATGCGTGTTGTATTGTCCTATTTCTTCCAAGGAGCGCCGATTAAACCCCAAGTAGGACTGTTTAGTGCTAGATCCATATCGCGGGCGAAGATTGCGAATCCGTCGTAACCGTGATAGGGGCCAGAATAATCCCAAGAGTGCATTTGGCGGAATGGTAGCGCCATTTTTTGGAATACATACTTCTCTTTGATACCAGAAGCAATTAGATCGGGCTGTAATTCTTTAACAAATTTCTCGAATTCGTAAGCAGAAACGTCATCGTAAATTAATGTGCTGTCTTTGACGTAGTGGGTAGTACGTTTATAATCGTCGTTGTGACCGAATTCATAACCCGTACTGACTAATTCCATACCCAAATCGTAGAAAGCAGGTACGACGTGACGGGGACGCAAACCGCCAACCATCAGTGCTACTGTTTTGCCTTTTAAGCGAGGTTCGTACTTGGCAATTACTGCATCAGCTTGAGCTTGATATTTGGCAATAACTCTTTCTGCACCTTCTTTAATTTTGTCGTCGAAACGTTCCGCGATCGCCCGTAAAGAGGCAGCAATTTGAGTAGGCCCGAAGAAGTTATACTCTAACCAGGGAATACCATAAGCTTCTTCCATGTGGCGGCTGATGTAGTTCATGGAACGATAGCAGTGAACGAGATTGAGCTTAACGCTAGGGGTAAGCATGATCTCATTGAGAGTACCGTCGCCAGACCATTGAGCGACCACGCGCAAACCCATTTCTTCTAAGAGAATGCGGCTAGACCAAGCATCGCCACCGATGTTATAGTCGCCAATGATTGCTACATCGTACTCAGTTCCATCAAACTGTAAAGACCCATCTTTTTTGGCTTTATCAGCTTTGGGGAAAACCCAGTCGCGAATCGAGTCGTTAGCAATGTGGTGTCCGAGAGATTGAGAAACGCCTCTGAAGCCTTCGCAACGGACTGGAACGACCGTTTTACCAATGTCTTTGGTGGATTTCTTAGCAACTGCTTCGATATCGTCTCCAATCAAACCGATAGGACATTCCGATTGGATAGAAACGCCTCGGTTGAGGGGGAAGAGTTCTTCGAGTTCGAGAATCAGTTTGGCAAGTTTTTTGTCGCCGCCAAATACGATATCTTTTTCTTGGAAGTCAGAGGTAAACTGCATCGTACCGAACGTATCGATACCAGTCGTACCAATGTAGTAGTTACGACGACCAGACCAAGAATAATAACCGCATCCAACGGGGCCGTGACTGATATGAATCATGTCTTTGATTGGCCCCCAAACCACACCTTTAGAGCCAGCATAAGCACAGCCACGGGTGGTCATCGTACCGGGAAGAGATTTGATATTAGATTTTACACCGCAATCGGGTTTGCCTTCTTCATAGACGTTGAGGTGTTTCTCTCTCTTTTTGCGAGCTTTTTCGGGATAAGCCTGAAGAACTTCCTCGATGAGTTGTTTTTTATCTAGCGTCGTGTTTTCCAATGTAGATGGTTCTGGGGGGGTCATAGCTTTTTTTTGGGGGGGGGTAGAATGTTTGTCGTCCTGCGAAAGACAAAGGAGATGGGGAAGAAGGGAAAGACAAGGAAGATTAGGCAGATGGTTTTTAGGAAGACAAGATAGATAAGATACACAAAAAGGAATTTTTTCTACCTTGTCCTTGTTATCCCCCTTGTCTGTTATGAACTAGACCGCTACTTTTGATTGGTCTTGTGCGATCGCTTTTTGATACTCTTCTTCGCCGCCCAAGATACCGAACTCAACGAGTAAATCTTCAAGTTCGTCCATGGAGATCGGTGTCGGAATGGTGAGATTTGTATTTTCTTTGATCTTTTTCGCCAAAGTAGCGTATTCTGCGGCTTGAGCGCTTTCTGGTGCGTACTCGTTAACGGTCATGCGACGCAATTCTGCGTGTTGCACGATGTTGTCGCGAGGTACGAAGTGGAGCATTTGAGTGTTTAAGCGTTGTGCTAGGGTTTCGATTAGTTCGATTTCCTTGTCAACTTTACGGCTGTTGCAGATTAAACCGCCCAAACGTACACCGCCAGAGTGAGCATATTTGAGAATGCCTCGTGCAATGTTGTTAGCAGCATACATCGCCATCATTTCCCCAGAGGTAACGATGTAGATTTCTTGTGCTTTACCTTCGCGAATAGGCATAGCGAAACCGCCGCAAACAACGTCGCCCAATACGTCGTAAGAAACGAAATCTAGATCTTCGTAAGCGCCGTTTTCTTCGAGGAAGTTGATAGCGGTGATAATACCGCGACCAGCACAACCTACACCTGGTTCTGGGCCGCCAGATTCAACGCATTTAACATCGCGATAGCCAGTGAGTAAAACTTCTTCGAGTTCGAGATCTTCTACTGCACCGCGTTCTGCTGCTAAGTGTAGAATGGTGGTTTGTGCTTTACTGTGGAGCATCAAACGGGTGGAATCTGCTTTAGGGTCGCAACCTACGATCATGATGCGTTCGCCCTGTTCTGCTAAAGCAGCAATAGTGTTTTGAGAAGTGGTGGATTTGCCGATACCGCCTTTACCGTAGAAAGCTATCTGTCTTATAGGTGCGTCGGACATGTTATTCTCCTTGATATTGTTTTGGGGTGTTGTTGGATTTGGATTCACTCTGGATGAGTGTTCGTGACGAGCTTCTCTCTTGGCAGACTGGAGGCGATCGCTCGACGATCGAGTACAATAAATTCACAGTTAATTTAGGTTGGTTAGTGGTTTTTCACGCAGAGACGCAGAGGCGCAGAGTTTAGTAGTCCAGGAGTTCAGTAGTTCAGAAGTTCAGGAAACTTATAACTGATCACTGGTCACTGAATTAGACTGCTTCCACAACGATAGTGGGCGAAATCCGCTCTTGCAGGCGAGATTCGATCGCGATCTTCAAAGTTGCCGTACTGCTAGAACAGGAACCGCAAGCGCCTTTGAGGACGACTTTGACCGTATCGCCTTCTACGTCGTAGAGTTCGACATCGCCGCCATCGGCAATGAGAACGGGTCTGACTTCTTCATTGAGGACTTGTTGAATCAGGTTGATTTTCTGAACTGTCGTTAGGGGTCGCCCTTGTGCTTGGGCACTTTCGATTTCTGCTACTAATTTCGAGGGCATAGCAGCTTTTTCTTCTTGAACGGCAGCGATAATATCTTCAATATCTACCAGGCAAGAACCGCAACCGCCGCCTGCTTTAACGTAGTTGGTTACTTCTTCTGCGGTAGTCAGGTTATTTTCAATAATGACGCGACGAATCTTGCTATCGCTAATGCCAAAGCAACTACATACTAATGCGCCTTCATCTTCTTCGTGAACTTCAACTTCGATGCCGCGATATTTATAAATTGCAGCTTCTAAAGCTTCTTGTCCCATAACAGAACAGTGCATCTTTGCTTCTGGCAGTCCGCCGAGAAAGTCGGCAATATCTTTATTAGATATTTTTAGCGCTTCGTCTAGGGTCAGTCCCTTAACTAGTTCTGTTAATGCAGATGAAGATGCGATCGCGCTGGTGCAACCAAAGGTCTGAAAGCGTGAGTCAAGAATTTTATCGCTCTCAACTTCAATTTTAAGGTGCAATCTAAGGGCATCTCCGCAAGAAATACTGCCAACTTCGCCGTAAACGACAGCAATATTTTCTTCTTTAGTATCTTCGATCGCGCCCTGATTTAGCGGATTGTAGAAATGTTCTAGTACTTTTTCGGTATAGTCCCACATGGCTTTAGCTTTTAAGAGAGAGGGGGTAAGGGGTGAGGGGTAGGTAGGGGCGCATGGCGTGCGCCCAGAGGAGATTTGTAGTAAGAATGCTTGGCGATTAGGGGAGCAGGAAATGCGAGGGAAGTAGAGGAAGAATTGGTGTATTTTCTTCTCGGTCTTCTTCTTGGAATTCTGCGATCGCGTTTTGGTTTTGGGGGTTATAACAATGTTCTATGAGGTTCTCAGCGTTATTCCACATGGCTAGAAAGGGGCGGTTAGTGGTAGGGGATGAATGTTGGGGAAAGTCGGAAGTCGGAAGTCGGAAGTCGGAAGTAAAAATTCTCCCCACACTTCCTTGTCTACCTTGTCCTCCTTGTCTTTACAATTAGGACACTGCGACAGCTTCGGTGCGATCTTGTAACCAATCGGCTTCGTCGTTGTTGAAGGGGGACATTGCCCGCAATTTTTCGATAATTGGTGGTAGGACTTCTAAAACGCGATCGATTTCGGCATCGGTAGTGAAACGCGATAAGCTAAAGCGGATCGAACCGTGTAGGATCGTGTAAGGTAAGCCCATTGCTCGCAGTACGTGAGAGGGTTCGAGAGAACCGGAAGTACAAGCAGAACCAGAAGAGGCACAAATCCCTTCGCGATCGAGCATCAACAAGATTGCTTCGCCTTCGATGTATTTAAAACCGATATTGGTCGTGTTGGGGAGTCTTTGAGTCGCGTGTCCGTTGACTTCGCAGTTGGGAATGGTTGCCAGGATTCCGTTTTCGAGGCGATCGCGCAATCTGGTTTCGTGCTGCATGAATTTAAGCTCGAAGTTGGCTAATTCTGCCGCTTTACCCAGCGCAATCAAACCAGGAACGTTTTCCGTACCAGCGCGACGACCTCTTTCTTGATGTCCGCCAATTAAAAGGGGACGAAAGCGGAAGCCTTTTCTAACATAGAGTACGCCAATTCCTTTGGGTGCGTGGAGTTTGTGACCCGATATGGTTAGCAGATCTACCGTGCTATTTTTCATATCGAGGGGAATTTTTCCCGCTACCTGCACTGCATCGACATGGAAGGTTGCGCCGTATTCTTTAACGATTTGTCCGATGCGTTCGATGGGAAAGATTACGCCCGTCTCGTTGTTTGCATACATGACGGAAACGAGAACCGTATTGCCAGTCATGGCGGCTTCGAGTTCGTCCAAATCTAACAAACCTTTCTCATTTACTGACAGGTAAGTAACCGTGTAACCTTGTTTTTCTAGCTGCTTGCAAACATTCAAGACCGCCGGATGTTCTACCTGAGTTGTAACGATATGGCGTTTGTCGGGTTGGGCGGCGACGGCTGCACGAATCGCCGTATTATTTCCTTCGCTACCGCAACTGGTAAAAACGATCTCTGATGTTTCTGCTCCCAGAAGTGCCGCAACCTGTTCCCGCGCTTCTTTGACTGCTTTGCCGACTTGTCCGCCAAAGGTGTGCATCGAAGAGGGATTGCCGTAATATTCTTTTAAATAAGGTAGCATCGTTTCTATGACTGCGGGATCTACCTTGGTGGTTGCGTTGTTATCGAGATAAATACAAGATTGCATTGGTATTCCTCGAACGAGTTATGTTTATGTTTAGGAAAGTTTAATTAGCAATTAGCTGCGATATCTTCTGGGCATAGACCTCAAACCATCTTTCCCAGTACGTTGCCTGTTGGGGTTTGTGGAGCCTGTACGTCAGGCGATTGTATTTATCGAACCATCGTCCCCAGAAATCATTGGGAATGCAACCATCAGTTGTCGGACAGAATGCCGCACATTGGGGAGTGCTATAAGAACCGATACAGTTGTTGCAGATATTAGGGTCAATTTGAAAACTACTGCCGTTTGTTTGTATTGCGCCCGTGGGACAAGATTGGCGACAGCGATCGCATCCAATACATATACTAGGATCGATGGTAAACGACATGGCTCCACTCCTTACTTAACTAAGCTGGTTGTAATTGCACGTTTTGGTCGTAGTATTCGCGAGCCACTTTTTCGATTACGTCGTATGCTTCAACGATATGTATGCCAGCTTTCTGTAATTCTGCTTTCGGGCATTCGCCGATTTTAGAAGTGAGAACCGCTTTGCAATCTGCGATCGTTTTGATAATGTAGTCGAGCGAATCTTCTTCCCCGTAACCGCCATGACAGTAGTTTTCTACTTTGCGGTGTCCGACGAATTTAGCTTCGTTAGCATCTACTTCATAGATCATGAATTCTCTGGCATGACCGAAGTGTTGGTTAACGATACCGCCACCTTTTGTTGCAACTGCAACAAGCACTTTGGGGCTGTTAGCTACTTTTTGACCTGGCTTCAATTTAACTTTAGCCGCTTTGATGGCATCTTTGAATTTGGAAATTCCATCGTGAACTTCCTTGCGGGTATCGAGATCGTATTCTGGAGCCATTTCCATGAATTTATCTTTGGTGAATTCCTGCGAGCGGTCTTCGCCGAGTAAACCCACAGCATCGGCGCGGCACTGACGGCAATGACGCATCATTTTCATGTTGCCAGAACATTCATCCTGTACGAATTTTAGTTCTTTAGGCGTGGGGCCGCGCTGACCCGTCAGACCGAAATACGTTCCGTGTTCGGGCGCGGAAATCAGGGGCATGATGTTGTGTAAAAAAGCACCTCTGGCACGAATGGCTTTATTAACTTCGGGGAGGTGTCCGTCATTGATCCCCGGAACCATCACGGAGTTAACTTTGCAAAGGATGTCTGCATCTTGTAGCGCTTGCAAACTTTCCATTTGACGTTCGTGAAGAATCCGGGCTGCTTCAACGCCTTTGATGCGTTTGCGTTGCCAGCGAATCCAGGGATAAATTTTTGCTCCAACTTCTGGATCGACCATATTAATAGTAATGGTAACGTGGTCGATGTTGAGATTTTTAAGTCTATCTACATAATTGGGTAACATTAACCCGTTGGTAGATACGCAGAGTTTGATATCGGGGGCTTTATCTGCGATTAATTCAAAAGTGCGTAAGGTTTTTTCGGGGTTGGCTAGAGGGTCGCCAGGGCCAGCAATTCCGAGTACTGTCATTTGAGGGATTTTACCCGCGACGACGAGTACTTTGTGGGCGGCTTCTTCTGGAGTCAGTAATTCGCTAACGACACCAGGACGGCTTTCATTAGCACAGTCATATTTGCGGTTGCAATAGTTACACTGAATGTTACAAGCGGGAGCAACGGCAACGTGCATTCTTGCATAGTGATGATGCGCTTCTTCGCTATAGCAGGGATGTTTTTCAATCCGCGCTCTCATTTCATCGGTCAATCCATCGGTCGCGTCGTTGCTGCTGCTGCAACCGCAACCGCTAGAGGATGACGTTTCGGTGGTTTTTGTGGGAGCAATTTCTTTAACTGGTGGGGTTAGTGTAACTGGTGGTGGTGTCATTTAGTTCTCGTAATTTCAAGGATTTGGCAATTTGCGAGCAATCGCTCGAAAAAATTGAAAAATAGCGACTATCCTCACAAAACTTGCCTACGCAAGATAGTATTTTCTCTAGGCAATCTGCCTTGGTTTGAGAAAGAGTATAATTTTAGTGGGCAGAGCCGCTATTGTTCTTAGCAGGAACATAAATAGTGGTGGTTATCTACTCCGAATCGCCTAACTTCAATTTGAAATTGGTGCGTTCGGTGTTGTTACATTTATACCAGAGGCGTTTTGAGGGTCTTGTTTATCGCGATCGCCTAGAATTTATCTATCTAGATCTATATGTACTCAGTTGCTTCTATCCCTTTAGTAGTAGGCTTCAAAAATTTATTTTGGTTCGGGGTTTGAGTATTTTTTAGTTGGGGTACAAGTATTTCTGGGAGTAGTAACAGATTTTTTGATGTACTCGCCAGTCAAAAGTCGAAAGTCGAAAGTCGAAAGTCGGAAGTAATACTGAGTTGTCTTCTAACAATTAAATATAAAATCTCACGCAGAGGAGGCACTCAATGAGGCGAAGTAATTCGCCTCATTGAGTGCCGTCGCGCTCCAGGCGCAGAGGCGCAGAGAGGAGGAGAGAGGGAAGACAAGGTGGACAAGGTGGACAAGGTGGAAAGTATACGTAAAATCTTTTTTTCTATTCCCTTTACTCTTTCCCCAGGCGAAGCCTTTGCCTATTGCCTAAAATACATAGCGCGATCGCATAACTTATATCAAATCGGCTAAAATCTTTGTGACTTCTTTTTGATGGCGAAGGCGATTATCGTCGTAGCGAGTTAAGGTATTTAAATCGACGTGTCGCGATAATTTTTGCACTCGGCGAGTATCGCCACCCGTCGCTTCTAAAGCAGCAGTAATCGCACTATGTCTGATGCGGTGCGGACTAATTATCTTTTTGATTCCCGCCGCCGCCGCCGTTTCTCTGACAATTTTATAAATAGCATTCCCACTCAATCGATGTCCTTTGGTCGCTCTATCCAAGGTACAAAATAATGGTTGTAAATGGTTGACTTTTCCCCTTGCTGCGAGCCATGCTTGAATAGCCGCGATCGCTTGTTGAGATAGATCGATTCCTTCTTTTTGACTTTTACCTTTTCCTTGAATCCAAAGTCGTCCCGCTTCTGAATCGAAATCTTTTACGTTGAGCAGACCGATTTCGTTGCGTCTGAGGGCATTATCCCAAAGTAATCTAAGAATGGCATAGTCTCGCTTTCCTTTTAGGGTCGTTGTGTCGGGAAGCGAAATCATGATTTTAAAACTGTCTGGTTCGATTCCTGTGGTATCTCGATAATTAGTATTATCACACTCTTAATCTTCAAAGTCCATATACAATAATGGTTTCACAAAACTGAAATTTAGAAGAATTCTCTCAAAAAAGGCGATCGCACGCGCGCTTCCAACAGTTCGTAAGTAATTGCGACCGCACAAATAAACATTCAAGCGATCGACAAAAACAAATTAAACTTAATCAAGAATGGGAGTTTAGCCTATGCTTTCTTAGCTCCAAAAGTTGTTAAAAGTTCTTGTACTGCGGTTTCTACTTGTGAAATATCTTTAACAAATTTACAAAATGGAATTTGAGCAGTCCAAGTCTCATAAAAGGCTTCGTTTTTATAATATGAATTTGCTAAAAACACATGAGGAATACCTAATAATAAAGACAAGATATGCCCGTGTAGTCGATTGGTTATCGCTAAAGGATATTGCTTTAGTTGATAAATTCCATGATGCATCATATTCCAAGATTTAAGATGCAAATTTTGCGCTGACATCTTACGCAAACAAAAACAATAAGGATGAAAAAAGTTCCATTTTTGTCTAGAAAACCATTCGAGAGGAATATATGTACCTTGCTGCCAACCTTCTCTTAAAACTCTGATTATTCCTTGAGGAGTCCAAGCTCTAGGCATACTTGTCGTTCGATATTTCCAGTAATATGTATAAGATTCCCAATCTTTTATAGATAGTTCGTTAAATTCCAAAGAGTTTAGAGAGGCTAAATTATTTAGCTCTTTATCTTTTCTTTTAAGATATAAAATCGAGTCTTTATGGTTGAGATTAAAGGATAAATTTGGCATGTCAACCATTTGAAATGCCATGTCGGGAGCTTTGATAACTTTGCAATTATCAAAAGCTTCATTGGCAATTTTATAGCTGTAGTTATCTCGAACAAATATTGTTAAATTTGGATGAGCGTTAAAGATTTTTGCAGTATTTTCTAAATTTCTTTCTTCAGCAAAATAGAGAGTTTGTGGCAAGATAAAAATCGGTCGATCTAAATAAGTAGAAATAATTTGTTCGCGAAATTTTTGATAGTAAGTCCACAGATCGCCTAAATTTCCTCCACCATGTAAAAGTATAGGACTTTTCCCAACTTGCTTTTCCATCATCTCTCCAGAAAAGTTTTTGAGGTGCGAGGCATAACCTATTTTAGCCTTGAGAACATGGTTGACATAAAATAGCTCTCCTAGCCAAATCAAATGATCGCCAAGGTTGCTATGGTTGGGATAGTCAAGTAAAGCATACTGCTTAAAGTTACCTAAATCTCCCAAGGTTTGATGTAGCTGCTCTTTTATTTGCTTGGGACTCAATAAGTTCTGCATATATTGCATTTACTTCTCAGTTTTTTTAAATTGTTTACAATCGTAACAGAATTTGCTTAGATTGTTTGATTTGGCAATTTACATAACTTATGTTATGATGTAGTTTAAAGCAACTTAAATTTTTTAAACCAAGTATCCTTATGTAATATCATAAAATTAGTATGGTTTAATAAGATCGATCGCTCTCTAATTCAAATTTTCCTAACCGCCGCATTAGATCGGATAGTAGCTTACAGTTCAACGTACTAAGATTCGACTCATTAAGTTCGCACTCACGGCGATCGCATTGCAGTCGTCTTAAAATAACCCCAAACAGCTACGCATCCAAAAGTTATTCAATCCCCATCGAGAAAGCTATAGAAAACGCTTTAACTGTTTGGGGACGAACAATAATTGGATGGAAAAGCGTGCTATTTCGGTTATGGCAGAGAGCTTTTATAAAAACTACTTCCTAATCTATTTTCGCGATCGCCAAAAACATTAATTGTTTTTTTGTTGTCAAATATAGCTGAATTGTCGTACTGTCAAAGGAGATTTTTAGCTTTGGAACCGATAGATAATAACAATCGTTTAATTCAATCCCCGTCTTCAATTGAATTGGGACAAGAGGTAGATTTTAGCTATTTAGGGCTATCTGAAATAAGTCAAAATACAGGAATTGGTGACTCTCAAGAAAAATATCTAACTCCCATCAATCCTGTTTTGGATTCTTTACCAGTATCGGAATTATCTTCAGAACAATTACTCTTTCCTACTCACAAAAATACAGTATCCGAGGTGCGAAAGGCTTTGCCGCTGTCCCCAGGGCAATCGCACTCAACAGTTGCTTGCGATCCCCTTACTGGCAAAACCGACCTCGAACCTTTGAGTGGGGAGCGCGACTTATTAAATAATAATGGGATTGTCTTTATCGATCCTGGCGTTGCAGATTATCAAAGCCTCCTTAGAGGAGTTAAAGTATCTGAGGCGATCGTTCTCGATTCTACTCGCGATGGGATCGAACAAATTACTGAGATTTTAGCGCAACGCAGCCATATCTCAAATATTCATATTGTTTCTCACGCTCAAACTGCGAATATCTTCTTAGGATCGACAAATCTTAATGAAAATACGTTGAATGCCTACGCTAACAATCTTCGAGATTGGTCGAGATCGTTAACTGCTGAGGCAGATATTCTTTTCTATGGCTGCAATCTCGCTCAAGGAGAGACAGGCGCAGCTTTCACTCAAAAACTAAGTCAATTAACAAAAGCCGACATTGCAGCCTCAGATGACTTAACAGGAAGTGCTGATGGCAGAGGTGACTGGGAACTAGAAGTGACTCAAGGAAAAATTGAGTCGCCTTTAGCTTTCGATTTTCAGACAATGAGCAATTATGAGGGGGTTTTTAACCCAACCATTAATTTCAGCAATTTTTCTAGCATTGCGGATTTAACGCTCAACGGAAACGCCGCACAAGCGGTCAACGTGGTGCGCCTCACCCCCGCGCTAACCAATCAAGCAGGCAGTGCCTTTTTCAATACACCTTTTACCATCGACAGCAATACTTCATTCCAAACTAGTTTCCAATTCCGCCTGCATGGAGGTAATGGGACTAGTGGCGCAGAAGGATTCGCTTTCATGCTGCAAAACAGTACTGCGGGAGCGAATGCCCTCGGCGAATACGGGGGAAGTTTAGGCTATGACGATGCCTCACCGATTGCAGGTATTCCCATCGCCAGAAGCTTAGCGATCGAATTTGACACCTTCAAAAATTCCTGGGATAGCAACAACAATCATATAGCGCTAATGCGCAATGGGATCGTCACGACGGGTTTAGCACGAGGAAACCCTTCAATCGATCTCAACAGTGGTAACTTACACACCGCCTGGATTGAATACAACGGCAGCAATAACGTCTTAAAAGTATTTGTGTCGAATACGACAACCAAACCGATAACCCCGTTGTTTACCCGTCAAGTTGACTTATTTACCGAAGTGGGAGCGAATGCTTTTGTCGGCTTCAGTGCAGGAACCGGAGGGCAGTCGAATAATCAAGATATTGCGAATTGGCAGTTTACCACTGACGTTACTCTTACACCTGACACGACTGTGCCTACCGCAACGATGAGTGCATCCAACATCACAGTAGGAGGAGGCAGCGGCTATACTTTCAGCGTTAACTATCGCGATAATGAGGCGATTAATGTCGCTACACTTGACGGTAACGACATAAGGATCGTTGGCCCTAATGGTTTTAGTCAATTAGCGACTTTAGTCAGCGTCGATAATAGCGGCAATGGCAGTCCTCGCACCGCAACCTATCGCATTACTGCACCTGGCGGAACTTGGAATGATGCTGACAATGGAACTTATACTATTGCACTACAAGCTAACCAAGTTGGCGATGTTAGTAACAACCTGATGAGTGCTGCTACTTTGGGCAGTTTTCAAGTGAATCTCGATACAACTGCTCCAACTGTCACTCAGTTAGTTGCCAATAATATAACCGCAGGAGAGGGAAGTACTTATACATTCAACGTTACCTACAGAGATAACAGATCTATCAAAGTATCCAGCTTAGATAATTCTGACGTGCGAGTAACCGGGCCTGGTGGATTTAGTCAACTAGCAACTCGCGTAAGCGTCAGCAGCACTAGCAACGGTAGTCCCCGTACAGTAACCTATCGAATCAACGCTCCAGGTGGAAGTTGGGATACAACCGATATTGGGAGTTATGCAATTAACTTGCAAGCTAATCAGGTAAGCGACATCAATAACAATTTTATGAGCGCTCGTACTTTAGGCAGTTTTCAAGTACTAGCTGACGCGATCGCCCCTACTGCTAATCTAAACGCAGCTAATATTAATACGGGGAATGAAAGTACTTATAATTTCACTGTTACCTATAACGACAATGTAGCCATCAGAACAAACACGCTCGATGGCAGCGACGTGCGAGTAACTGGGCCGAATAGTTACTCTCAACTCGCAACTCTGGCAAGCGTAGATAGCACCAGCAACGGCAGTCCTCGCACCGCAACTTATCAAATTCTTGCCCCTGGCGGAACCTGGAATGCAACTGACAACGGTACTTATACGGTTCAATTGCTCGAAAACCAAGTTAGAGATGTTAATGACAATGTTGCTGCTGCTTCTGTTTTAGGAAGTTTCGGGGTAGATGTCGCTTTTAGTTCCGGCACTCTTGCTCTAAGCACCGCTCCAGTTATCGTTAACGAAAGTAGTTCAATTGCTACTATTACGGTTGTCCGAACGAACGGTAGCGATGGCGCGGCTTCTGTGGGCTATACTACCGTCGATAATTCGGCAGTAGCAGGCGAAGATTATCAATCAACTTCTGGAACTATTAATTTTGACGAAGGAGAAACCAGCAAAACCGTTACAGTTAATATTCTCAACGATGCGGTTGAAGAAGGACTAGAAGCCTTTAACCTATCGCTCAATAATGGAGTTGGTGCAACATTAGGCACAAAGAGAACAGTACTAGTTACGGTTGCCGATAATGACAATCCTCAACGTACATTAGCTTTTTACCAACCAACAATTAGCGTTAGCGAGGGAGATGGGACGGCTTCCGTCACCGTCATTCTTAATGGAAGAGCTAGTACGGAAACGGTTAGCGCGAACTATACAACCAGCAATGGTACTGCGACGGCAGGAAATGATTATACTGCTACTTCAGGAACGCTAAATTTTGCGCCTGGAGATATCTTTAAGACGATCGCGATTCCAATTATAGATAATATATCGAGTTCGCCAGAGCCAAATAAATCATTTGCGATCGCCTTGAGCAACGCCATCGGAGCCAACTTGGACGCTCAAAATCCGGCTACTATAACTATTTCGGACGATGATACTTTTATTCGAGAAACTGTGGTGTCTGGCTTAACCCAACCAACTGCTTTTGATTGGACTCCCGATGAAAGTCGAATGTATATCGCTCAAAAGAACGGAGTTGTTAGAGTATTCGACAACGGTACGCTATTGACAACGCCATTTATCAATATCTCAAACCAGGTAAATAATATAAGCGATCGCGGTTTGCTCGGTTTGGCAGTTCATCCCGATTTTCCCAACCAACCTTATATTTATTTGCTCTTTACTTACGATCCACCCCAAGTTTACGATCCCGAAAATGTATCCAATCCTAATACCTTGGCAGGCCCCGACGAGCAAGGCAACCGACCCTCTCGCCTCATCCGCGTCACGGCTGACCCCAGTACTAATTACACCACGGCTTTACCAGGCAGTGAAGTAATTTTGTTGGGTACGAATAGTACTTGGGCAAATACGAGCCGACCCGATTTAAATAGTACTGGCGACAATTCTATTCCGCCATCGGGATTCAATCCTGATGGAACTAGCATTCAAGACTATTTAGCCACCGATAGTACCTCCCATTCTATCGGTACGCTAAAGTTCGGAATTGATGGCTCTCTGTTTGTGAGCAACGGAGATGGGACTTCTTTCGGTAGGGTCGATCCGCGTACAATTCGCGTTCAGAGTCTCGATAATCTTTCGGGTAAGATTCTGCGGATCGATCCCCTCACAGGTGAAGGCTATGCGGATAATCCATTCTACGATGGCAATCCCAATAGCAATCGCTCTAAAGTCTACAGCTACGGTTTGCGCAACCCCTTCCGATTTACGATTAATCTAAGCAATAACGAACCCGTTATCGGCGATGTCGGTTGGAATACTTGGGAAGAGATGAATATAGGTCGAGGCAGAAACTTTGGCTGGCCTTATTATGAGGGGGGACTCGATAGCAATGGCAATCCCATCAATATTAAGTCTGGTTACTCTAGCCTACCCGAAGCCCAGGCATTCTATACGAGCGGACAAATCGCTACCGCACCAATCTTTGCTCGCCAGCATACTAGCGGTGTTAGCGCGATCGTTATGGGCGATTATTATACAGGTGCAACTTTCCCCGAATTGTATCGAGGTGCGTTATTCTTTACTGACGTTAATGGCGGTACGGTAGATGCTGCGCTGTTCGACCAAACTGGTAAAGTGGCATCAGTTCAACGATTCGCTACTGGTTTGCCTGGAATCGTTCAAATGTCAAGTGGCTCGGATTCTAATTTGTATTACGTCAACATAGCGCAAGGCGCGATCGGTCGTTGGCGTTATACGGGTTAGTAGTTTGTTAGCTATCAATTAACGGGAAAGGGAATTTTTTAGGGAAAAGGGGTAGGGGGAAAGGGGAAAGTAAAGTAGGTTGGGTTAAGCGATAGCGAAACCCAACAAAGCTCCTTAGATGTTGGGTTTCGTACCTCAACCCAACCTACACCTAAATTCCTGCGCGACCCAAAGCTAAACCCGCAACTAACATTCCTAAAACAAGAAAAGGTTGAGCGCTGGCTTGATATTTTACGTCATTTTTAAGGGGGTCGCGCAGAAAATACATATCCTGAAAGGTAATTTGTGGAATGATTAATAGCATCAAAATCGTGGCATACAAGTTTTCATGAATGCTAACGAGATAAGCTGCTATTCCTGCTTGAAAAAGATCGATCGTTAGGACACAAATCCAAGCAGCAGTTGTCACGCCAAACATAACGGGAAGAGATTTTAATCCCAATTGGCGATCGCCCTCGATACTCTTAAAATCATTAACGATCGCGATTCCCAATCCGGCAAAACTATAAATCAACGTCAAAATGACAATCGTCCAGTTAAGGTCGCCAAATAAAGCGTGACCCGTCCACCAAGGGAGAGCAATATAACTCGAACCGAGAGCATAAGTTCCCAACCAGCCATTTTGTTTGAGTTTTAGCGGGGGAGCAGAATAAATGTATGCTAAAAACGCTCCGCCGATCGCCAAACAAGTTATGGTAGGAAACTCGTGACCCGCCCAGCGATCGAGTACATATGCCAGACCGATTCCACCCAAAAGAAGCAAAACGATCTGAGCGATTACCTGGGAAAGTGGAATCGCGCCCGAAGGAATGGGACGATAAGGTTCGTTAATGGCATCGATTTCGCGATCGTAGTATTCGTTAACGGTTTGGGTATAGCCTGTCATCAGAGGCCCTGACAGTAGCATACAAACAGCCGCTTTGAGGACATCTTCGAGCGACCAGGTATAGCCGCCTGAAGAAGCCGCACCGCAAACTACGCCCCAAATCAAAGGAATCCAGGTGATCGGCTTCATTAATTGCAGCCGAATTTTCCAGATCGAAGTTTCTCCAGGTGCAGCCCCTTTCATACCGAGAATTTGCCTGGTTTTAGCGCTGCGATTGGTTTCGGCAGTTGGCTTGGTGCTATCGCTTGCGTCGCGGGCAGGTGAGTTAGACATAAGCTACTAAAACTTAAAAAGAAATAATTAAGTACCCATTTTGAAATTTAGCGCCTTGAACGGGTTGACCTCGCAAAGGAGAAGGCAAATCGAGATTTCGTCGCTGGTCGCCTGCTTCTATGGTAATTTCTGGGCCGTACTGCGTTAATTTCACCTGTTTTTTGTCAAAACTCGGTAAAAATACTTGTACTTGACGATTGGCGACATCGACTGTTACCGATTTGGGAACATTAGCAACGTTTTGAAAATCGGGTAAAGCATCAATGAGCGGTTGCCAATCTTCGCCCTCTCGATTGGGGATAGAAAATAGCGTTAGCGGCTCGAATTCGGAGGTCAATGCGTCTGTCGCGCTAATGCGGTTGAGTAAGACTCCGCTAACTGTCAAGGCGACTTGTTGAGCGCTTCCCCAGAGATATTTTGCGGTGGCGATCGCGATTGGATCGTCATTTGTTACCAAATAAGCCGTCACTCGTTTGGGATCGGCTAGTGCTGCTTTCCCAGCTTCGAGTATACTGGTTGTTTGGTTGTCCGAGTCCTTAGCTAGATCGTCCAAACTTCCAGAGACGCTAAAAATAGCACTGGCGATAGGTTGAATAAACGGCGACAGCATTCCGCCCAAATCTGAATCGCTCAATACCTTACGAAAACGCCGCACGTACCAGCTTAAAATATCTGGGATTCCGATCGTTCGTAGGGTTTGCATATCTCCCGAACCGTCATAGACGATAACATCGTATTGACCGCTTTTGTCGTATTCGCGAATGGCATTGAGCGCTAGGGCGGTATCCATTCCCGGTAAAATGCCCAACTCTTGTCCGTAAACGCTTTTCAAGGTTGGCGATCGCAAGTATTGCGCTTCTAGTTCTTTAATCTGCGTCCAGTTTTGCTCTAGCATTACTGTCGCCGACAAGTACACTACTTGAAGATTGGGAGCTATTTCTGTTGGAGATGAACTTACTGATGTTCCCAATAATAAGCTCATCGCTGGAATCGGATCTTGTCCGGCTAGCAGGACTCGTTTTCCTTGTGCTGCAAATTTTTTGGCGGTTGCGATCGCAACCGTTGTTCGACCGCTCCCACCTTTGCCCAAAAATGTAAGAATTAATGACATTTTGACGCTTTTTAGCTGGTTGTTTCCGCTCTATTGTGCTGGTTTAATTTCGTCTTCAAAAAACCATGTAGAAGATTTATCTTCAAATTCCACTATAACGCCCACGCCACTGCCATCAGTCATTCTGAACCCTTTAATCGTTCCAATTTTGCCCAGTTTACCAATAATGCTAGGAGCTACACGCTCTCTAAGGCGATACACCTTAACTTTTTGCCCGATTTCCATTCCCACTGATATATTAATAATTCGATGAACCATTCATCAGTTTAGCTGAATCTGGCACAATCAAGGAAAGTCGAAAGTCGAAAGTCGAAACTCGAAAGTAATCAATCCAAAATCCCCTTCGGGTTCGGCAGTTTCGACTCGACGGGAAACGGAGGCAGTGCGGTCTTGGGGTCTCCCCAAGTGGAGCAACTGCCGTCCAACAACTGCCGTCCAAGACTCGAACTGCCTCACAAAATCGAAAATCCAAAGTCGATCTAAGATTCTCGAAGAACGTAACCGACACCTCGAACCGTGTGGATGAGACGTTTTTGACCCTCATTTTCGAGTTTGAGACGTAAATAGCGAATATAAACTTCAATAACGTTTGATTCGCCATGAAACTCATAACCCCAAACATTTTCTAATATTTGTTCTCTGGTCATAACTTCTCTGGGGTGAGACATGAGATATTTAAGAAGCTCAAACTCTTTCATCGTCAAATCGATGCCAACTCCGCTGACAAATAAACGGCGCGTCGTTAAATCTAAAACGAGATCTCCAAATCGCAGTTGTTCTTTAGTTGTTTCTGCTGGATGCAGGTAGAAACGAACCATTTGTAAAAACTCTTTGGAATAAGGTTTGAGTAAATAATCATCTGCACCTGCTTCGAGACAGGCGACGCGATCGTCTACTGTTTCTCGATCTAATAATAAAATTATTAAACTGCGGTTGCCATCGCTTCTCAATTGACGACACAGCTTTAAACCAGATTCGTCAGTCATAGCGCAATCGATCGCTACCATAGCGGGTTGTAGCATTTCTATTTCCAGCGATGCTTTGTCGAGTGGCGCGATCGCCGCTGCATAGCCTGCTTCTTGTAAATCTTCACTCGCTCGTCTAGAAAAAGTTTCATCAGTCTGGACTAGCAATACACAAGGATTTAGAAAAGGCGCGATCGAAGACATACACAAAAAAAGAGACTTAATCTTAAAAGGCTCTTTCCTGTTGTAACATTAATCAAAGTTCAAAGTTCAAAATTAAGATTTCCTCCTGACTTCTGCCTTCAAATACTGATAACTGATAACTGATAACTGACTAAGGTAATTCTACAGAAGTCGGTTTGGCAATATGAGGCAATCCCCAGCCCAATTTTTCGCGTAGAATGCGGAAAAACTCTGGCGGATGCAAGCGGATAAAACGCGCTAGATGGGGAGATTTTTCAATATGTATTCGATCTTCTAGCAGAACGTAACAACCAGCATTCCCATCCACCACCATGACCATTCGGTTAGGCGTTGCTGGGAAAATATTAACGGTTTCTGTATCAGAAAAAACCAGCGATCGCGATGCTAGAGAATGAGGACAGATAGGCGCTAGTTGCAAGACTGGTACGTCAGGCGTTACGACTGGGCCCCCCGCACTCAGAGAATAAGCTGTCGAACCCGTTGGCGTTGAAATAATTACCCCATCTGCTGCAATATCGACAGGTGCGTGTCTGCCAATTTGAATTTCAAAATGACACATACTGGTGAGCGGTTCTCGATGGACGACCATTTCATTGAGACATAACGCCTCCCAGAGTAATTTCTCGTCTCGAAAAAGCTGAACTGTCAGCATCGATCGCTCTTCGATTCTGTAATCGCCTTCTATCAGCTTCTCTAAGGCATACGGCAGTTGATTGACGTAGGTTTCGGTCAAAAAGCCCATATGCCCTGTATTGACGGTTAGCAAGGGAATACCGCAAGGCGCTAGCTGCCGAAAAGCAGACAAAACCGTTCCATCTCCTCCTAAAACAATGGCAAACGATAGGCCCTTGTCAAAATTCGGCGGAACTAAGTGTTCGATCTGAGTATGACAAACGGGGCGGTTTGGCTTAGAATGCCCTAAAAGACCGCCTCTACCCGTTTCCATGATGGCTTCCCATCCACGAGACGTTAGCTTGTCTCGCAATTCGACTGCGACTTTACAAGCTATCGGTTTTTCGTCGTTATAGATAATGCCTGCTTTTCCTGGCACGTTTAACTATCCTGCGTCAAACAATTTTGGATTTTGGATTTTGGATTGGCCCCACCGATAAATCTGGGGGCTTGTACAATCAAGGAACTATTGGTCAGATGTTCGTTAAAATTGAGGATTTTTCTTGAAAGGGGTTTTTTTCTCTTTCTTTTTCTTTTTTTCTTTGTCGTAGCCTATTTCTTTAAGCTTAGTGAGAATTCGACTGAAATATTCTTGTAAGTAGGATTCTAGCGTAGTGCTTTGTTTTGGATCGAGTCCAAAAACTTCATAGACTTCATCCATGGGCGCATCAAATCCTTTACCGCTTGCTAGCACCTCCGCAAAGGCAAGTCTATCTGAGACATTTTGCGTCCACTGAAAAAATCGAGTTGACTGACGGATAAAACGGAGAAGTCCTAAAGGAACGCGAAAAATTTTGGCTTCTTGTCCGGCTAATTGTTCGCAAAGTGCGATAATTTCTTCAGAAGTCCAAGCCTTGGAACCGACGACAGGAAAGCTCCGTTTTTCAGTTTCCGGCACTTCTAGCGCTTGGATGGCAAATTTAGCGATATCTTGCGTATTCATGTACGCGATCGGCGTACTCTCGCCAGCAATCCACACTGCCTGATTGTCTAGAATTGGGATGGCATATTGGCTAATTAATCCTTGCATGAATCCACAAGGACGCAAAATTGTATACTTTAAACCAGATTCTGCTAAAAATAGCTCCGTACATCGCTTGATGTCCATGAGCGGGACATTGGGATATTTTTCGGCATTGAGAATCGAGAAAAAGATAAATCTTTCTATTCGGGCTTCTTTAACTGCTTTAATAAGATTAACTTTCCCTTCCCAATCGACTTTTTTGATGCTAGACGAGTCAGTTGCTCTAGTTGATGCGGCATCAATAACAGCATCGATTCCTTCAAGAGCGGGCGGTAAGGTTTTAGCATCGCAGATGTTACCTTTAACTAATTCTGCTCCCCATTCTTTTAAAAACGAAGCTTTGGTTTGATTTCTCACCAAACAGCGTACTCGATAGCCCTTATCTAGAGCGCATCGAGCCACTTGCCTTCCCAAAGTGCCCGTGGCACCGACTATCAATACGTTCATTTATAAAATTAATTTCGTTACAAAATTTTAACTTTCTCTAAGATATTATTAAAAGCGATGTATCCGCAAGTAATCTAGATCGCGATCGCCCCGATTTTCCCGCGCCATAGCTTGCAGTCAGTAGATATGTCAAACTAAAAGAATAAATAATGGAAGCTAAACCATTGACTCATTCAACTGCCCCTCATAATCAGAAAAATATTCGTCCCTCATCACAAAGCGATCGCCAGAATGACACTCATTCTCATACTCATCAAGAAGGAGGAGTGCCTCACGTTCACAGCGAAGACTCTTTGCGACAGATCGTAAATCGGCTATCTCGAATTGAAGGTCATATTCGAGGTATTAAGACAATGGTAAATGAGAGTCGTCCTTGTCCTGAAGTGTTGATTCAAATTGCTGCTGTTCGCGGTGCGATCGATCGCGTTGCCAGAATAATATTAGACGAGCATTTAAGCGAGTGTGTCGTTCGCGCTACAAAAGAAGGAAATATTGACGAAGAAATCGCCCAGCTAAAAGCTGCTTTGGATCGCTTTTTGCCTTAAATTGGGGATTGGTGAATAGGAAATAGGGAACAGGAATTTTGAAGTGTGAGGAGTGTGAGAAGACAAAGAGTACTTGGGAGACAAGGGGACAAAGAAGAATATTTACGGATGTACTCTTTGTCGCTTGAACTTTGAACTCTGGTTACTGAAAAAATCCTCCTTATCTTTTCTATTTAGGCTATTTTATTCTCAATTAATCCGCCAAGGAATTAATTCCCCGGTGGTTGTTGCTTAATTGCTCTGACAATAAGCATTCATATCGGTGACTAATTGTTGTTCTTTTTTGCCAATTTCTTGTACTTTCTTTTGGGTTAATTTGGCGCTGGTAATATCTTTTTTTTGTAGTGCTGCAATAAAATCGCGAGTTGCTTGAGCATTGCCTCGATAAATTTCAGCAAAACCTTGTTGATATTGCGCCAATTTTTCGTCAGGAATGCTGATTTTTTCCATGCTATCGGCTGTTTCTTCAAAAAAATCGGCTACTTGAAGAATTTTTTTAACATCGGTTGTTTGACGGTTATTTTGACTTTCTTGAGCAATTTTTTTGGTAATGGCGATAATTTGTTGACACTGAGAAACTTTGGTTTGGGCACATCCAAAGGTTAATAAACCGAGGGAAGTACTTAAGCACACAAGTAATAGTTTTTTAGGAGAAACTAGCATGAGAAAATTAAACTAAGAATTAAGATCTCTTGAATTGCTTTGCTTGAGATCCACTAAATGTTCTAGCACATCCGTGAGGCGATCGATTTGCGCTCCCGATTGGGATCGATCGTTCAAAAAGGTTTGCAGCGCATCGCTAATCGCAAAAATTTGATAGCTTTGCTGTTGTACTTGCTGTCCTTGATTTTGTACGGTCGTTGCGATCGCGTCAACTTTCTCGGCGAGGCGTTCGACAGTTTCAGTCGTTGCTAGCACTGCCTCTCCGATTTGTTCGACAATCGCGATTAAATGAGTCATTTCATCAGTTTTATTGCTAGTTTCCATGACTTAAGAATGATGAATGATGAATGATGAATTATGAAAAATTTCGGTTCATAATTCATCATTTGAATGACGTTTTTGATGCCATTGCCAAGCATGGTTGACAATTGTTGCTAAATCTGAGTATTGAGGATTCCAACCGAGGATTTTTCTGGCTTTTTCGGCACTTCCTACTAAAATAGGCGCATCGCCTGCTCGACGGGGACTTTCTTTGACGGGAATTTCTCGATTCGTGACTTTTCTTGCCGTTTCTATAACTTCTCGCACGGAAAAACCATTGCCGTTACCGAGATTGAAAACATCGCTATTGCCACCATCCAAAAGATATTTCAATCCTAAAACGTGTGCGTCAGCTAAATCGCTAACGTGAATGTAGTCTCGAACGGCAGTGCCATCGGGCGTATCGTAATCCGTTCCAAAAATCGATAGAGATTCGCGTTTGCCCAGCGCCGTTAGCAAGGCGAGAGGAATGAGATGAGTTTCTGGATTGTGGTCTTCCCCTAACAAACCGTCGGGATTTGCTCCAGACGCATTAAAATAGCGAAAGGCAACCGATTTGAAGCCATAAGCACCATCAAAATCGGCTAGAATTCTCTCTACCATGTCTTTGCTCGTCGCGTAGGGGCTGAGAGGATCGCGAGGATGGGTTTCTGTCATGGGGATTTCTTGGGGCATCCCGTAAAGGGCACAGGTAGATGAGAAGACAAACTTTTTAACCCCAGCAATAAGCATCGCTTCTAGTAAGGTCAGCGTGCCAATTACATTGTTACGATAGTAAATAGCGGGTGAGACTACCGATTCTCCGACGGCGATATAGGCGGCAAAGTGCATCACGGCTGCGATTTCGCGGCTGGCAAATAACTCGTCGAGTAAAGCGCGATCGCTCGTATCGCCAACAATGAGTTCTACTTTCAAAACGTCTCGTATCAATTCTGGATGTCCGTAGGAAAGATTATCCAAAACGACGACTTCATAGCCTGCTTGTTGTAGGGCGAGAACGGCATGAGAACCAATATAACCCGCTCCACCCGTAACCAGAATTGTAGATTTACCTGACGACACTAGAACTCCTTTAATAATTATTATTTATGTGCTGCTGATTAGAAAATTTATTTATACTGAGTAATTTATCTTAACCATTATTTATCACGATCGCATCGAAAATGCTAAACGCCCTCGACCTAAATCTTTCTCTAGATAAAGACACCTATCAGTCTCAGATAGAACAATTAATGCGTCAGTTGCGATCGCTGCAAAAAGCCTGTTGGGATAAAAAACTCCCTGTAATTATCGTATTAGAAGGATGGGCTGCGGCTGGAAAAGGAGCATTGGTTAAAAAGACGATTAATTATATGGATCCGCGCGGGTTTGCGGTTCACCCGATTTTTTCCCCCACCTCTGAAGAACTCGATTATCCTTTTTTGTGGCGATTTTGGCAGAAACTTCCGCCTAAAGGAAGTCTGGCATTTTTCTATCACAGTTGGTACACTCACGTCCTCGAAGATAGATTGTTCGAGCGAGTCAGCGAAGCTCAAGTTCCTTTTTTGATGCAAGATATTAATGCCTTTGAACGTCAGTTAGTCGATAATGGTGCTGCGATCGCTAAATTTTGGATACACTTAGGGCGCAAAGAACTAAAACACCGTCTCAAAAAATACGCTGCTGACGAATTAGACTCCTGGCGCGTTCGTCGCGAAGATTGGCAGCAAGAAAAACGCTATCAAGAATATTCTACCTTAGCAGAAGCCATGCTTGCCTATACTAGCACGGGTGCTGCCCCTTGGACGCTTGTCGAAGGCAACTGCGAACGCTGGGCGAGGGTAAAAGTCCTTTCTCAATTAGTGGCTACGATTACTCAAGCATTAGATCGACTGCAATTCTCTCCAGCAGCAACGCCTACAATACAGCCTCAAGAGAAGTTGTTACCAACCGAACCCGATTTTTTGGCAAAAGTCGATCTCAGTTTAAGTTTAGAAAAGGAAGAATATAAACAAAGACTGCGCGAGGCACAAGTTGAATTGCGCAAACTTCAGTTAAAAATCTACCAGGCAAAAATTCCCGTTTTAATTATCTTTGAAGGTTGGGATGCCGCAGGCAAAGGCGGCGCGATCAAACGCCTGACCGATATTTTAGACCCGCGCAGCTACAAAGTAAATGCCTTTGCTGCCCCGACAGACGAGGAAATGCGCCAACACTACCTCTGGCGTTTCTGGCGTAAAATTCCTGGCGGCGGAACGATTAGTATTTTCGATCGCACTTGGTACGGGCGCGTTTTGGTGGAGAGAATCGAAGGTTTTGCTAAAGAAAACGAATGGCGACGCGCTTATCAAGAAATTAACGAATTTGAAGCCCAATTAACCAATGCTGGTTATGTTTTGGTGAAATTCTGGATGCACATTAGCCCAGAAGAACAGTTGAGACGGTTTGAAGAACGCAAGGACAATCCGTTTAAACTCTACAAACTCACCGAGGAAGATTGGCGCAATCGAGATAAGTGGAATACTTATGCAGTGGCGGTCAATCAAGCGATCGCGCGTACTAGTACGCCTGCGGCTCCTTGGACGGTTGTAGCTGGTAATAATAAATATTATGCTCGCGTTAAAGTCATTGAAACCGCGATCGAGGCGATTAAAGCACGTTTGAAAAATAAGTGAAGATAGAGGGATTATGGAAATTATTTTAAAACCAGAATTAGAAAGTTTTATTAAAGAAAAAATAGCAAGCGGTCAATATCAATCTATCGATGAGGCGATCGAGGAAAGGTTGTAACTATTGATGGATCGAGATCTCATTTATAAGGGACGTTTTGAAGAACTCAAACAAGAAATTGCGATTGGCGTGGAAGCATCCGCTAAACGCTACTTAATGAACCCTGCCAGGATTGGAGTAACGATCGCGTTTACCCCAAATCTAGCAAATTCTCTCTTTCTTTTATCGCCATTCCATGAGCGGGAAACTCTTCGTAAGCGGCTAGGGTTTGAGTCGTTTGTTTGAGGCGGTTAAACCCTTCACTCGTTACGTATGCTAGCGTCGATCGCTTGAGAAAATCATAAACGGAAACCGCAGAATAAGAACGGGCAAATCCTCCCGTGGGAAGTACCGCATTAACCCCAATCGCATAGGTTGCCATCGAAGAAGGAGTATACGCACCTAATAGAATTTCCCCTGCATTTTTAATTTTTCCGACGACGCTAAAAGGCTCTTTAACCAAAACCTCTAAATGTTCTGGCGCATATTCGTTGATGAAATGAATCGATTCTTCTAAGTTGGAAGTTAAGACAATTCCACCATAAGCAGACAATCCTCGATCGCAAAACTCCCTGCGCCAATCGGGAAGTTGTTTGAGATAGTGAGATATATACTCGCTAGCTTTATGGGCAACTGCTTCGCTGTGTGTTACCAGCAACGCCGCAGAATCCGAACCGTGTTCCGCTTCGATTAAAAGATCCAAGGCAGCTAATTGGGGATCGGTGGTTTCATCTGCCAAAACAATCGATTCGCTGGGCCCTGCGGGAAGTCCGACATCGACGGTTCCGAATAATAACCGCTTGGCAGCAGCGCCATAAACGCTACAAGGGCCAGTAATTTTATCGACTTTGGGGACGGTTTGAGTTCCGAGTCCCATTGCTGCGATCGCCTGAACTCCTCCTAGTTTATAAATTTCTTTAACGCCTGCCATCCGCGCGGCGACTAAAGACACGGGTTCTACGGTGCCTTGCTTGTCTGGCGGGGTGCAAACGATAATGCGATCGACTCCTGCGATCGCGGCGGGAATCGTTAACATAAGCATCATCGAAGGAAATGCGCCCCTTCCTCTAGGAACATACAATCCAACTCTGGGAATCGGCGTTATTTTTTCTCCTGCGAAGACCCCTGTATCGATCTCTGCCAAGTTCATTTCTTCGGGCATCTGGCGCTGGTGAACGGCTTTGATATTGGTGAATGCCTGTTCTATGGCTGCTTTTATGTCTGGTTCGATTATTTTTTCTGCTCGATCGAATTCTTCTTCTGTCACCTTCAGATTGTCTGCGTTTGCTCCTGCATAGTCAAATTTTCTGGCGTATTCGACTACTCCCGCATCACCGTCTTGCTTAATCTTATCGATAACGGTTTGCGCGATCGACAATACTTTGTCAATATCTAACTCAGACCGTTTTTTGAGGGTCGCAAGTTCTTGTGCGGTCATTTGTGCCAGTTTGCGAATCTGGATCGCCATAGATCTCCTTTAACTAAAAATGCTATAGTCTAACATTTATTGAAAAAAGCCTGTTATTTTCCCCTACAAACCATCGATTATATTGAATGAATTTTTTTGAACATCCCGTTAAAGCTACTACCTTAGTCGATTTGCTACGCTATAGAGCGATCGCTCAACCCGATATGAAGGGTTATACATTTTTGAGTGACGGAGAAACCGAAGAAATTAGCCTTACCTATGCCGAACTCGATCGCAAGGCGCGGACAATTGCTGTCTATCTCCAATCTTTTTGCAAGCAGGGCGATCGCGCTCTTTTAATCTATCCTCCAGGCTTAGATTATATTGTCGCATTTTTTGGCTGTCTTTATGCGGGCGTTATTGCCGTTCCTGCCTATCCGCCCAGACCTAATCGTTTGGCAACTCGCCTGCAAACGATGATAGCCGACGCGCAACCGAAAGTAGCTTTAACCGTGCGTTCTGTTTTAGCTAATTTAGAACGACAATGGGAGCGATCGCCCGAATTAAAAACGCTACATTGGGTAGCAACGGAGAATTTGGACGATTCTTTAGCCGATAAATGGCAATTTCCTATTCTTAGGGGAGATACGCTGGCTTTTTTGCAATATACCTCCGGTTCGACAGCAGAACCCAAAGGCGTTGCGATCGCCCATCGCAATTTACTCCACAATCTAAGTTGGATTTATCGTTGCTTCGAGCATTCGCCCAACAGTACGGGCGTGATTTGGTTGCCCCTCTATCATGATATGGGCTTGATTGGAGGGGTCTTACAGCCCCTTTACGGCGGTTTTCCGGTGATTCTCATGTCGCCGCTTATGTTTTTGCAAAGTCCGATTCGTTGGTTGCAGGCGATTACGCGCTACAAGGCGAATACCAGTGGCGGCCCTAACTTTGCTTACAATTTGGTTACTCGTAAAGTCACGCCAGAACAACTAACCCAACTCGATCTCAGCAGTTGGAATCTTGCCTTTAACGGTTCCGAAGCGATTAGTTACGAAATTCTAGAACAATTCGCGCAGATGTTTGAACCCTGCGGTTTTCAAAGAGAAGCTTTTTATCCTTGCTATGGCATGGCAGAGGCGACTTTAATTGTATCGGGCGGTCAAAAAATGAACGCGATCGCCTACAAAAAAGTTAAAGCAGAAGCGTTGGAGAAACACCAGGTTATTGCTGCTAGCAATGGCGATAATGCTCGAACGGTTGTTAGTTGCGGTCGCAGTTTGCTAGATCAAAAAGTGCTTGTTGTCAACCCCGAAACGCTAATTCAATGTGCTGTTAATGAAGTGGGTGAAATTTGGGTATCGGGTTCTAGCGTGGCGCAGGGATACTGGAATCAAGAAGAAGAAACAAAAAATACTTTCAACGCTTACCTCGCCGACACCAACGAAGGGCCATTTTTGCGTACTGGCGACTTGGGATTTCTTGAAGATGACGAACTTTTTGTCACGGGTCGCCTCAAAGATATTATCATCATCAACGGTCGCAATTATTACCCTCAAGATATCGAATGGACGGTAGAACAAAGTCATCCTTTAATTAGACCCAATTGCGCCGCTGGATTTTCTGTGGAGATTGGAGGAGAAGAAAAACTGATTATATTAGCAGAAATAGAACGTAATTATATAAAACGCAGTAATAATGGTAACTCGGCTGAAGATATCGAACCAAAGCAATTAATTCAAGCTATCCGTAAAGCCATTTCTGGACACCACGAGTTGCAGGTATACGATACCCTGCTTTTGAAACCAGGTACTATTCCAAAAACTTCTAGCGGTAAAATTCAACGTCATTTGTGTCGGGCGCATTATCTGGCTGGAAATTTTGAAGGTTTGTTGTAGTTTAAATTGTCTTAGGTTGGTATTCTGCGATCGCGAAACCTTACTTAAATAATCTCGTTTCTGTTTAATTTCGCTTCCCTATAGGGAGTAATGGTGTAGGGGCGCATGGCGTGCGTCCTAGATAGATATTTGTAGCAATGATTTAGTCTAGATATATAAGCTTGGTTGGGTTTCGTCCCTCAACCCAACCAAGCTAATTATTACAATGGGATTAATGAGTAAATAACAGCAATTTTCAGTTGATTAGATCGGAGTATAAATCCCCTGATTACTGATTACTGATTACTGAAAAGCGATCGCGTTTTCTAATAGGAACAATTTTTATGGGAGTTGGAGATTTTAATATCGGTCAAATATTGGGCGATCGCTATGAAATTATCGAGCAATTAGGCAAAAAAGCAGGAAGACAAACTTTTTTAGCTCGCGAGATCGCAACCCATGAAAATGTTGTCCTTAAATTACTCATTTTTAACAGCGATTTTGAATGGGATAATCTCAAACTTTTCGAGAGAGAAGCACAAACCCTTCGTCATCTCTCTCATCCTTCTATTCCTCGTTATTTAGATTATTTCGAGATAAATTTATCCAATGCTAAGGGATTTGCTTTAGTACAAACTTATATCGAGGCAAAATCATTAGAAGAACATCTCAAAGAAGGAAGAACCTTTAGTGAAGAAGAAATTCAACAAATCGCTAAATCAATATTAGAAATTCTCATTTATCTACACGGACAAAAACCGTCAGTTATTCATCGCGATATCAAGCCGAGTAATATCTTATTAACCAATCGTTCTGGGCATAGCGTCGGTCAAGTTTATTTAGTCGATTTTGGAGCCGTACAAACGCTTGCTGCAAGGGAAGGAGGAACAATTACATTAGTTGGAACTTATGGCTATATGCCCCCAGAACAGTTCGGCGGACGTGCAGTTGAGGCATCGGATATCTACAGTTTAGGAGCAACTTTAATTTATTTAGTAACAGGAACTCATCCCGCTGATTTACCCCAAAAAGATTTAAGAATTCAATTTGAAAACTTGACCAATCTCAGTCCCAGTTTAACTAATTGGTTGAAGCGAGCGATCGCTCCCGATTTAGAGAAACGATTTAAATCTGCCCAAGAAGCTTTAGAAGCTTTAGAAAGACCTCAATTAGTTTCCGTTAATTCAGCAATTAGTCAACCCTTTGGCAGTAATATTTTACTTTCAAAAAATGATGAGGTATTAGAAATTATTTTTCCCGCCAAAGGATTTTATCCTGCATTGTTGTTTTTAGGAGCTTTTGCGATCGCCTGGAATTCTTTTATTTTTTTCTGGACGAGTATGGTTCTTTCTGCACCCTTTCCAGGAAATTTATTTTTAGGATTGTTTTCGCTACCTTTTTGGTCAGCAGGAATTGGCATGATTATCACTATTTTGTATAGTTTATTCGGACGAGCAAGGCTGCGAATCGATTCTCAAAAAATTTCTTTAACCAAAGAACTTTTTGGCATTCAATATCCCCAGGCACGTACTTCCCCGCGACAAGCAATTAACAAGTTGCAATACAAAGATATATTTTATAGAAAAGACTCTAAGGGCGATCGCATTAATCTACCAGCTTCATTGTCAATTTGGGCAGGAAAACGCCACTATAACTTAAATTTTAATTTAACCGAACCAGAAATAGCTTGGCTGGCAAGCGAACTCAGTAACTGGTTGGATTTGCCAGTTAGCCAGTAAGGATGAGGATAATAAGAATAATTCGTCACTAATACAAGCAAGTATAGTTCATCCCATCAAAAACAACGCGAAGTTTAAACTTTGCCTGTGATGGTTGCATTCTGCCAAATTTCTACTAATTTGGCTTTTGTGTAATTTTTACCGATGATATCGGGCTTGTCATCTCCATTCATGTCCCGGACAATAGCATTGTGGGTTCCTGTGGAAGCAAGGATGCTACGACTCCAGCGATCCGCCCTATCGAGGTTTTCGTAAACCATTACTCTACCGCCCCCAGTATTCATTTCGCCAACAAATACATCGCGATCGCCATCTGCGTCAAAGTCTGCAACCTCTAGACTGTGAGCGCCTCGTAGCGATTCGGGTTCGATAATATGCTCTACCCAAGTAGGATTTTCAAACCAGGACACTCTCCCCTCGCCTTCAGCGTGACTTAAAACAATATCCCGTTTTCCGTCCCCATTCATATCTGCAATAATATCGCGGGTCAGTTCGCCCCAATTTTTTGGTGCGAATGGATGTTTATTCCACTGTTGACCTTTAGTGCTTGCATTTTCGTACCAGTTTGTCCCCGCCGCTATATCAAAATCCCCATCTCCATCCAAATCGCCTAAATCTAATCCTTCTCCAAGAGGCGTATCAATTGTATGGCGCGTCCATAACTGTCGGGGATCGTTTGGCGCTTCAAACCAAGTTAGTTGACGGGGATTGTCTTTGCGAAATATTACGACATCTAAGTTGCGATCGCCATTCAAGTCGCCTACCGATATATCGTGAGCAAATCTTTCTCTAATTTCATGTCGTTCCCAACCAGAAGGAGAAAATGGCTGTCCCTTGTTCTCCCACCACGCGATCGCATCCTTACCATAATCGCTGAAAACGATATCGCCGTCTCCATCGTTATCTAGGTCGGCAATTTCACCATCCGTCGTAAACTCGCCAGCGCTGATGACGTATCGTTTCCAGGAAGGATTTTGATACCAAACTGCACCGATAGAATTCTGGGAACCAACTGCAATATCTGGCTTTTTGTCGCCGTCGAGATCGCCAACACTCAGCACATCCAAACAGCAATTTGACCCCGAAGGAGGATCGGGATCGACAATAATATGTTTAAAAGCGAGGGAAGAGTTAGAGAAAACGGGGATGGAAAGTACGATCGCGATCGCGAGGCTGAAAATTCCTAGTATAAATATTGCTTGTAGCTTCCATTTTCGCCATTTCATCGTTTTAAAATTTGCAAGATTTTGCGAGGTACTTTACCAGGCAAAAGTACAAAAATTCTCCATAAATAAGCTTTTACAAAAAGATCGAAATGTTTTTTTCTAATATATCCCAACGCTATTTGTCTCTTTTGAGGAACGTGCCACTCTTTTAATTTTGGGTCGTAAATGAAGCGATAATCGTGCAACACCGAAGCAACATGATGGAATTTCCACCCCTTCTTAGCCATGTTTAGCCATAATTCCCAATCCTCAAAACCATTAACGGGAATTTTAGTATCGTATCCTTGGCATTCTTGCCAGACAGATTTACGAAACACGGCGCAAGCATCTAAATAACCAAAAAGTACCAAACGATTTAGATCGAAATCTGGTAGTTTCCAGATCCATTCTTGTTCGTTGATATACTCGGCTATACCACAACCAGGCTGAATTGTAAAGGTACGTACTTTGCCGCGATCGCTAAAAAGTCTTAAATCGCCATAAACAACTGCTACTTCGGGTTGTTTATCTAATATTTCAATCATGAAGAATTTTTTCACG
>JALOOL010000243.1 GCA_025454425.1 Hydrococcus sp. Prado102
CGAGAACGGTTTTCTTGATTTGTTTGCCCGCTGCTGATGCTAAACTCATGCCAGCAGGTTCGCTTCCCGTCAGCGTGGCAGCTTTAACGCGATCGTCATTAACGATTGCTTCGACGCGATCTGCCCCAACGAGTAAAGTTTGAAAGACTCCTGGGGGAAATCCCGCTTCGGTAAAAACCTCTTCGATGGCTAAGGCGCATTGAGGAACGTTAGAGGCGTGTTTGAGTATCCCCACATTCCCTGCCATTAAAGCAGGTGCAGCAAAGCGAAAGACTTGCCAGAAGGGAAAATTCCACGGCATGACCGCTAAAATAATTCCTAGCGGCTGATAGCGGACAAAACTCGAACTCGCATCGGTCGAACCTGGCACGTCCGCCAAGAATTGAGCGGCATTTTCGGCGTAATAGCGGCAAACCAAAGCACATTTTTGTACTTCCGCGATCGCGCTTTTGATGGTTTTCCCCATTTCTAGGGTCATCACTTTGGCAAATTCGACTTGCTTGTTTTCTAAAATTTCAGCCGCGCGAGTCATCATTTGACTTCTTTGGGCGATCGCGCTTTGACGGTACTGTTTGAATGCCTCCTCAGCTAATGCTAGTTTGGCTTCTAGTTCCTCATCACTTAGCGCTTCAAAAGTTTTTAAAGTTTCTCCGGTTGCTGGGTTAACTGTAGCGATCCCCATATTTTGCTCCCACCATTAATTTTTCTAGCAATTGCTGGCGTTTTCATGTTGTTGCCTTCTGCTCTATTTCTAGCTTTGCTCTCCCAGAAGCCGATGGGGTAATTTTTTAATATTTTGTTACATTTAAAAAAAGAACCGTTTTTTGAGAGTTTAGCGCGATCGCTCCTTAACATGGCTGACATACAGTGCTTGTCAACGAACATAAAAAAAACGGGCATTTAGCCCGTTAAATAAAGTTAAGAAAAAGAGAGCTTTTAATTAAGTTATAACGTTGGAATCAAACTCATCATGGCATTCAAATTCTCGGTAACGGCAGCGACAAGGCGATCGCTCGCGGGCAAACTATCGACGACCATTCCCGTACACAACAGCATTAAGTAAAGAATCGAATATTTGAAGGTCGATCGCGCTATATCTTTATCAAAAGGCGCTTGTTTTAATTGCCATGCCTTATGGATGAAAATTCCTCCTAAAACAATTGCCATGCAAGCGTAAAACACGCCTAAAATCTTGAGAGGAAAGACAAACAGTAAGGTACAAGGCACGACCAAAAGCGTATACAGCCATATTTGACGGACGGTAGACTCTTCGCCTTCGATAACAGGCATCATGGGGACGTTTACTTGAGCGTAATCGTCTTTGATCATTAATGCCAGCGCCCAGAAATGGGGTGGAGTCCACAGAAAAATTATCCCAAACAACAACCAAGCCGCCCAACTCAAATCTCCTGTAACAGCCGCCCAACCAACCAAGGGAGGAATAGCACCTGCCGCCCCGCCAATTACAATGTTTTGAGTCGTGTTGCGCTTGAGCATATGAGTATAGACCAGCATATAAAATACAATGCCAGACATTGCCAACATAGCGCTCAAAAGATTGACAAATACCGTTAGTAGGGTAAAAGAGAGAATCGCTAGGATAATGGCGAAGATAAGGGCGTGAATGGGTTTGACCCGACCGGAAGGGATAGGACGCGCTCTCGTGCGCAACATTTCGTAATCGATATCGCGATCGTAAATACAGTTCAGCGTTTGTGCGGACGCAGCGGCTAAAGTTCCTCCCATCAACGTTATTAAAAGCTTGAATGGGTCTACTCTTCCGTGCGATGCCATCCACATTGCTGCTGCGGTAGTAATCAGCAATAAGGGAATGATGCGAGGTTTGGTTAATTGGTAATAGCTTTTAACAATTTGCAAAAAATTCTCGTTGCGTCGGACAGCATTCGTGCCTACGGTCATTGATTTTCACCAAATTCTAAAATTTTAATAACTGGTCGCTGGTCATTAGTCATCAGTCATTAGTTAATTAGATACAAAGGACAAATGACAAAAGACCAATGACAAACGTTAGCTGGGCATTATTTTGCGATCGCGTAGAGTAAAAACAGTCAAAGCGACTAAAGTAGCGAGTAAAGCAGCACCTACAGTATGATGGGCGACAGTTAAGGGTTCTACTTGCAAGTGCAATCGTAAAGTAGCAATTCCCAGCAAAATTTGCACAATAACTAAGCTGCCAACAACTGAGGCGAGTCTGCGCTCAATTGGGGCGAGGGCGGGAGTTCGCCACGCGATCGCGACTACGGTTAAAGCGCCCAAGGTAGCGGGGACAACCCCTAATAAATGCCCGTTCATCACGGTACAAAGCTGAGAAATTCCCAAACATTGATGAACGGCCCAACGAGAAGCCACTAGTCCGCCTAGTAAGCTTTGGATATAGACCAGAATAGCCGCCGTCAAACTGGCATACATTAATTTAGCTCCTTCGCCCGTACTTTGATAGGGTGTAAGAGCGGTGGCGATCGCGACGAACGTGCTTAACAAAGCCATTGCCATCCCTAAATGAGCGGTCACGATATCAAATCGCAGCAATTGGGTTACGGTCAATCCACCGAGAACGCCTTGAAAGACGATTAATCCTAAAGCAAATGTAGAAGCCCCAGGAAGCCAACTTGGAAGCTCGCGCCTATACCACCACGATAGCGCAACCAATGCGATCGTGCTAAAGCCGATTAAGGCGGCATCGAGACGATGAAACCACTCTAGGAATACCTGAAGATTCATCTGCTGAGTCGGAACCAGTTGCCCGTAACACAAAGGCCAATCGGGACAAGCGAGTCCGGCATTCATGACCCTTGTCGCACTCCCGACAGCCATCAACAAAAGCGTTGCGATCGCGATTTTCCAAACTAAGCGACGCATCCATTTTTGGACTGAGGATTTTATTGGCGATTGTTCGCGAGGGAGTTTTAATTGAGAATGAAGAACCGATTCTGCCATATCACTTAGAAGACCTTATATATTTACGTCCTAATCCCTTTAGTGTCAATTCATAAAGATTCTTCAGACTGAGTTTACAATTTCGTTACATTTAGTTACATTTCGCTTAAGGTTATGCGATGAGCGCGATCGATCCCAAACAAAACATAAAGATTCCCATAGACTTTTTAGGATAGATCCGACTTTCTCGCTAGATTTGGCTAAGTTATAGATAGGCAACAGATTACCAGTTTAGAATCGTGAACATCCCCAGTAACATCATCACGCTAATTATTGGTATCGCCTTGACCTTAATTAGCCTTTGGTACGGTCAAAACCACGGACTTTTACCAGTAGCGGCCTCTGAAGAAGCCGCACAAGTAGATGGCATTTTTAATTTCATGATGACCATTGCCACTGGCTTATTTCTATTGATCGAAGGCGTACTAATTTACTCAATTTTTAAGTTTCGCAAGCGTCCGGGAGATCGAACCGACGGGCCTGCCATTGAAGGCAACGTACCCTTAGAAATCCTCTGGACGGCTATTCCAACCGTTATTGTCTTGGTACTGTCGATCTACAGTTTCGAGGTTTACAATAATATGGGAGGTTTAGATCCGATGGCTTCTCACGACATGGGTCATAAGATGGCTCATCAAAGCACGGATCTGCCATCATCTGAACCCGTTGCTCTGGCACTTAACTCTGACAATCAAAAAATCGCACTAGGATTGGGAGCTTCTCCAGGCGAACAGTCACAAGAACCACCTTTACAGGTTAACGTTAACGCTATTCAGTACGCCTGGATTTTTACCTATCCCGATACAGGTATTGTCTCTGGCGAGTTGCACGTTCCCGTAGGGCAACCCGTTCAACTTAATATCTCGGCTGGCGATGTCCTGCACGCCTTTTGGGTTCCCCAATTGCGAATCAAACAAGATGCAATTCCGGGACGAGATGCCCAATTGACCTTTACAGCGACTCGCGACGGAAAATATCCCGTCATCTGTGCCGAACTCTGCGGGGCTTATCACGGTGGGATGAAAACGTTTCTCTACGTACAAACGCCTGACGAATACAACCAGTGGCAACAGGATAATACTCTAGCTCAAAATGACGATTTAGATAAGGCAGTCGCTGTCAATTCAGCCAACCTTTCAGATGGCGAATATCTAGCGCCCTACGCGCAAGAAATGGGAATTGACTCTAACGCTTTAGAACAATTACACGCCCAACATCATTTGATGGTTAGCAATCAGTAGCCTTAAAACTAACTACCTATGTACGGGCGCAAGCCATGCGTCCTGGGGAGACAAGGGAGAAAACTAGCTAAATTCCTTCTGCCCTCTGCCTCCTGCCTTCTGCCTTCAAAAACTGATAACTGAAATGACTACATCAGCACAAACAATTGCTCATACCAAACCTTCCGAACACAAACAACGGAAGTGGCAAGACTATTTCACTTTTAATACCGACCACAAAGTAATTGGAATTCAATACTTTGTCGCTTCATTTCTTTTCTTTTTTATCGGCGGTGCTTTTGCAGAAGTCATGCGAACGGAGTTGGCAACTCCAGATCCAGATTTTGTCAGTCCCGAATTTTACAATCAATTGCTGACCATGCACGGAACGACCATGATCTTTTTATGGATCGTACCAGCCGGAGCAGCGTTTGCCAACTTTTTGATTCCTTTGATGATTGGGGCTGAGGATATGGCTTTTCCTCGGTTGAATGCCGTCGCTTTCTGGATGTTTCCTATCGGTGGCATCTTGCTGATGAGTAGCTTTTTTGTGGGTGCGCCTCAAGCAGGATGGACATCTTATCCGCCCCTAAGCTTAGTTGCTGGGAAGTGGGGAGAAGAAATCTGGATTCTCAGCCTTCTGATTGCTGGAACATCTTCGATTTTGGGAGCCATTAATTTTCTCACCACTATTCTAAGGATGCGGATGCCAGATATGGATCTGCACAGTATGCCTCTGTTTTGCTGGGCGATGATGGCAACGTCGATCTTGATTTTACTGTCTACTCCCGTCTTGGCAGCCGCTTTAATTTTGCTGTCATTCGATCTGTTGGCGGGAACTAGTTTCTTTAACCCAACAGGAGGCGGAGATCCAGTAGTTTACCAGCATATGTTTTGGTTTTACTCCCACCCGGCAGTATATATCATGATCTTGCCGTTTTTTGGAGTAATTTCTGAAATTTTGCCAGTTCACTCGCGCAAGCCGATTTTTGGCTATCGGGCGATCGCATATTCAAGCTTAGCAATTTGTTTTCTAGGTTTGATCGTCTGGGCGCACCATATGTTCACTAGCGGAACTCCTGGCTGGTTGCGAATGTTCTTTATGGCAGCTACCATGTTGATTGCCGTACCGACAGGAATCAAGGTTTTTAGTTGGTGTGCCACGATTTGGGGCGGCAAACTCAGCCTCAATACCCCCATGCTGTTTGCCATTGGTTTTCTGTCTTCCTTCTTAATCGGAGGGTTAACGGGTGTCATGGTCGCTTCAGTGCCCTTTGACATTCACGTCCACGATACCTATTTTGTTGTCGGTCATTTTCATTACGTTCTCTTTGGCGGTAGCGCTTTTAGTCTATTTGCTGGATTCTATCATTGGTTTCCAAAAATGACTGGGCGGATGATTAATGAGACTTTAGGTAAGTTACATTTTGCTTTGACTTTCATCGGTCTAAATCTTACCTTCATGCCCATGCACGAATTGGGATTGTTGGGAATGAACCGCCGAGTGGCTTTATATGATGTCTCTTTTCAACCTTTGAACGTTCTGTCTACTGTTGGGGCTTATGTCATGGCAGTTTCGACGCTTCCCTTCGTTATCAACGTTCTTTGGAGTCTTTTTAAAGGCGAAAAGGCCGGACGCAATCCTTGGCATGCTTTGACTTTAGAATGGCAAACCAGTTCGCCTCCGATTATTGAAAACTTTGAAGAAGAACCCATTCTTTGGTCGGGACCTTATGATTACGGCATCGATACCGAAGCTGAGGAAGAGGAAGAAACGGTGGCCCAAATACTCGCTGAAGTAGGTTCTGAGTCAAGGTAAAGGAAAAGGATACAAGAAACTTATGCAAGGTTCAGCATTAAACGAGTCTCAAATTGCTCTCAACTATCATAAAAATACAGAAACAACTACTCCTCACGGCGCACATCACGACCATCGACTGTTTGGATTAGTTCTGTTTCTGATTGCTGAGAGTGCCATCTTTCTAGGTTTGTTTACGGCATTTTTAATCTATCGCAGCGTCTTGCCCGTCTGGCCGCCAGAAGGTACGCCAGAGTTAGAATTGCTTCTACCAGGAATCAACACCATTATTCTGATTTCTAGCAGTTTTGTCATGCACAAAGGACAAGATGCAATTAAAAAGAATGATGTTAAAGGGTTGCAGCTTTGGTTCGCAATTACAGCAATCATGGGAGCAATATTCTTAGTCGGACAGCTATACGAATATTTTCATCTCGAATTTGGCTTAAAAACCAATTTATTCGCCAGTGCGTTTTACGTATTGACAGGATTTCACGGTCTTCACGTAACTTTTGGATTGCTGCTGATTTTAGCGGTTTTGTTGCGATCGCGCAAAAAAGACCATTACTCTCAAGAAAGCTTTTTTGGCGTGGAAGCAGCAGAACTTTACTGGCACTTCGTTGATGTCGTTTGGATCGTTCTGTTTACACTGGTTTATTTGCTTTAAATCGGTCGATAGACGATCTACAAAAATAGGTTTCTTGGGCAAACTCTAAGAAACCTATTTTTTATCTTAGAAATTACATATTTTTTTGATATTCTTCTAGCAGATCGAGTAGATTTACCTGGCATTGCATGGGTAAGAGATCTAGTAGAGGAACTTCTAATTTACCGCCACCTAATTTGACGGGAATGCCGCGAAGGATTTTGATTACTGCATCTTCGCTGAGTTCGTCATCTTCTAGAAGCGAATAAACTTTTTGGGCGACAACAGTATGGAGATGCGCGTCAGACAAATAAAGATGCCATTTGGCTACATCAATATAAACATTTTCGCCGATTTGAGCCGCGAGGCTTTCGATTGCTTGGGTAGTATTAGAATTAGCCATTAGATTTAACTGAAGAATAATCTGCGATCGCCGCAATATAAATCAGATGAATTAATAAAACTACCGCCCAGATGCCTGTAAACCAGACTAACCAAGACCACGTTGCATGGTTGATATTGTGGAAAAACCACAAACCAGAATTTATGGCAAGACAGGCAGCTACGTGAACGGCAAAGTTCATGCGGTCATCTAAGCGTCGATAAGCAGGATCTGCGCGATCGGGTTGACGAGGCCAACGAGGGGGCATACAGTTATTGTTTTTTTCTCTTTATTCTCTAATTTATCTCAATATTGGCAACTGAATGTCGCAGCGGGCGATCGCGCTAGACGTTTGTTTTAACTCTTTACTTTAGTTTTAGCGATCTTCATCGTCGAGCGACTCTATCTTTTGGCTAATTTTATTTTTATATAGCTTTTAAAAATCAGCGATCGCGTCAAGTAATAAACTAGAACTAGTAAATTATTAATACAAATCTAAAATTTAGATCTTTGTCCGACCCGATCCCTCAATTTGAATCGCTTCCCTCGCTATGGTTTCCCCTGGGTATAGTTGCCATTTATCTAGGGATTGTCATTGTTTTGGCTGAGGGAATCAATCGTTTAACCTCTGCCGATGGAGAAGTAACCCGAAAAATCGTTCATATCGGTGCGGGTCATGTTATCTTATTGGCTTGGTGGCTGAATATACCCGCTTGGATAGGCATAGGTGCTTCTGCGATCGCCAGTTGCATTGCTTTACTTTCTTACATTATTCCCTTTCTTCCCAGCATCAACAGCGTCGGACGAAAAAGTTTGGGTACTTTCTTTTATGCTATTAGTATTGGGATATTAATTGCCTGGTTTTGGACGCTCGACCGACCTCAATACGCCGCGATCGGAATTTTGGTGATGGCGTGGGGCGATGGAATGGCAGGTATTATCGGTCAAAATTTTGGCAAACATTTTTATACCGTCTTAGGAATGACAAAAAGCTGGGAAGGAACCTTGGCGATGACTGGCATGAGTTTTCTTGTCACCAGTTTTATTCTCGTAGCAGTTGAGGGGAATAACTGGCAAACTTGGTTGATTTCTTTAGTTGTCGCCGCAGCAGCAAGCGCCTTGGAAGCAATTTCTAAGCTGGGGATCGATAATATTACGGTTCCGGTTGGAAGTGCGGCGATCGCCTTTGCTTTGAGTCAAGTTTTGTCGTAACGTAAATATATTTGGGAAAAACTACGTGTTTGCGATCGCATTCAAACAAGAACAATATCTCACCTACATCCTTTCCGACCAAAAAGCATTGTCTCGTTTGGAAGTCGTCCCCGAACGTGGCGGTATCGTAACTCGTTGGCAAATACAAGGACAAAATATTCTTTATTTAGATGCAGAACGCTTCGCAGATTCTAAATTAAGCGTCCGAGGTGGCATTCCAATTTTGTTTCCTATCTGTGGCAACCTTCCCGATAATACTTACACGCACAAAGGAAAACAATATACTCTCAAACAACACGGTTTTGCTCGCGATTTACCTTGGGAAGTCGCCGAACAGAAAACAGAGAATGCTGCTAGTATAACGCTAATCTTAAACAGTAACGAACAAACTCGCGCCGTTTATCCGTTTGATTTTAAACTTGCTTTTACTTACGAACTACAGGGAAATCGTCTAAAAATTTTACAGCGTTATACCAACAATTCTTCTGAGGTAATGCCTTTTTCTACAGGATTGCATCCTTATTTTTCAGTTGGCGATAAAACACAACTCGCTTTTGATATTCCTTCTTCTGAGTACCAAGACCAACAGAGTCAAGAATTTTTTCCCTTTACAGGCAATTTTGACTTTAATCGCGATGAAATTGATGTTGCTTTTAGATCGCTGTCTCGCCATTCTACCTCGGCAACTGACGATCGTCGTCGCTTAAAAATCGCCATTAGTTACTCAGATCTCTATTCAACTTTAGTATTTTGGACAGTCAAGGGCAAAGAATATTTCTGTCTCGAACCGTGGAGTGCCCCACGCAACGCCTTAAATACCGGAGAAAAACTCATTTCTTTACAACCTGGAGAGACTTGCGAAACAGTCGTTGAAATAGCAGTTAGTTATTTCTAAAATCTTCTTGTGCTGGCACGAAACTCATGTTATAGTTGTAAATTGTGTGCGGAAAGCATAACGGGTCGCTAGCTCAGCGGTAGAGCACTCGGCTTTTAACCGAATGGTCTTGGGTTCGAATCCCAGGCGACCCATATAAGCATCATAATTTGTGTTAGACTTGCTGTTTTTATTCGGGGAAGGGGAAAAGGGGAATGGGGAAAGATATGTTTTTCCTTTTAAAATAAACGCTGTATTTGAGGAGCGTATTTTTTAACTCAATGTCAGCAGAAGTCCCCCAGTTTACTGGCGGGATGAATGCTGACCAATAAATAAACAAAAAAACGGTGAGCGAGAGTTAGCCAGTCCGTTTTAACGGCTGGTCGTCGAGCGAACAAAGGGGATTTATCCCCGTCCATCCCTTACTTGTTTT
>JALOOL010000023.1 GCA_025454425.1 Hydrococcus sp. Prado102
TAATCGAATAGGATAAACATTCTGAGCTAATTCGCGATTATTTCTCGCGAATATACAAAGCGGCTTACACTGTCGAATTACAAAAATGGGATACTCCCATTAGGGACTTTAGCTTTAACTTGTGCGGCGGTTGATGATGTGACAGCTTGGTGTTTATTGGCACTGGCGATCGCGGTGACTCGAACGAATAGTATTGTTGGCGCTTTTCCTACTATTATCGAAGCAATTATTTATATTGCTTTTATGGCAACCGTAGTGCGATGGTTTCTCCAAAAACTGTCGATCTATTATAGAAGAACGGGAAGACTATCTCAATTTGTTTTAGCTTATATATATATGGGAGTAGTAGTTTCTGCTCTCATTACAGAATTCATCGGAATCCATCTTATTTTTGGAGCATTTTTATTGGGTGCAGTAATGCCAAAAAATGCTGCTTTAGTTAGAGAAATAGCAGAGAAAACCGAAGATTTCGTTCTCATTTTCTTACTTCCCGTATTCTTTGCTTATAGCGGATTGCGAACAGAAATCGGACTATTAAATCGTCCCGAATTATGGCTTTTATGTGCCTCTGTTGTTGCTATTGCTATTATTGGGAAATATGTAGGGACTTATGTGGCGGCAAGAGCATCTGGAATTGAAAAAAGAGACGCTTCTGCATTAGGTTGGCTGATGAATACTCGCGGACTAACCGAGCTAATTGTCTTAAATATTGGCTTAAGTTTTGGAGTAATTTCACCGCTACTATTTACCATGTTAGTGATTATGGCATTGGTAACAACATTTATGACTTCTCCTTTGTTGGAATTAACTTATCCAAAAGAGAAGATTAAGCTAGATATTATTGAAGAACAACCCGAAGAAATCGACGCACAATCTATTCCTGCTTACAAAATTTTAGTACCAGTTGCTAACCCAGGTACGCAAAAACGATTGCTCGATCTAGCAGTTGCGATCGCGGGAAATTATCCCGATGCTGTCGTCCATCCCCTTAGTTTAATCGAACTCGAAGAAGACTACTTATTTCAAAGTACTCCCGACGAAGCAGAAAGATTAATTAGACAGCGAAGAGAAGAATTAGAAACATTAATTCAAACTCAAGATCCTTCCCAAATAGAAACAAAAATCGCTCCAATCGTTCGCATTTCTAATGATGTTGCCAGAGAAACAACTAATATTGCACTTGTCGATAAAGCTAGTTTAATTGTTGTTGGTTGGCATCGTTCGACATTTAGTATAAGTCGCTTAGGAGGAAGAGTTGGCAAAATTCTCAATACCTCTCCAGTAGATGTTGCTGTTTTTATCGACAATCGACAAAAATTAGACTCGCTATTAGTCGCTCATTCCGATAATATTCACGACGCTTTAGCTTTATCACTTGCTTTTAGATTGCTAATTAACAATCCCAATCGTACTTTAAAAATCCTTCGTTTTACTAAAAACACTCAAGAAAACGACGACTTGAGTTATGAATTGCGAAATATGTTGGAATTACTGCCACAAGAAACGCGATCGCGCATAGAACTTATCAGACCTCAAGAAAGCGATCCCATCCGAACAGCAGTAAGAGAATCGCGCAACGTCGATCTTACCATAGCAGGAACGAGTCCGGCATGGGGAATCGAACGTCAAACTTTGGGACGCTATACCGACCGTCTCTCTCAAGAATGTCAATCTTCTTTATTAATTACTCGTCGTTATTCTCGCGTCATCGGTCATATTACTTCTTTAGTAAATTCCGAACAAAATTCAATAATATCCTAAATTAAAGTACTAACAATGAAAGAACATTTTAACTTAAAATCTCTAAAATTATATGGGATAATGATCGGTTCTGTGTTAGTACTTTTTAAAGCAGTAACTGCTTATGGAGAAACGCGACTCCGGGCACCGCTTTTAGTTGCTGGCAACTATCAAATAGACCTTCAATCTTTACCTGAATGTCTCGGGACTGGAAATATTAATTTAAATCTCGAACAATCAGGAATTTATTTATTTGGAAATTTATTAATTAAAGAACAAAAAATAGTTTTAGATGGTAAATTTCATGACGGACGAATCTTTTTATCCGGTCAAACTAACCAAATTGCTGAATGTGAAATTTCAGAAGAACCAAATGCAAAACGCGACATCCAAATCGAAGGACGCACTCAAGATCGGAAATTTTTAGGCGAAATTAAGTGGAATTCCAGTCCTCAAGGAATTCAATTTACAGGAACTTTAGAAGAAAAGCCAGTTCAATCTGAATTAGAACATTAAGATAAAGTTTTCCCCTTCACTATTCCCTATTAATTAGAATTTGCTTTGCTGTTATCCTCAGAATCATTGTGATTTTCAGGTGAATTTTCGCTCCATAAATAACCGTTGGTCGAGATACCATTATTAAAATCCGACTCGCTAGGAGTTGGTTGGCGTATATGAACGCGAATTAAAGATAAGCGCGGTCCTTCTGAAGAAACGACAGTCAACTCTAAATTTTCATAAATTAAAGTATCTCCGCGATCCGGAATTTTTTGCCACTTATAAAGCAAAAAACCGCCTAAAGTTTGATACTCATCGGCGATTGGCAAATTTAATTCTAACAATTCATTCACTTCCTCTAAATTCATTTGTGCTTGGACTAAATACGTTTGCTCGTCGATCGCTTGGATGGAAAGCGCGTCCGCATTTTTGGCAGCGGGATTATCCCCAATAATTTCGGCAATTAAATCTTCTAAAGTCACTAATCCAGAGGTTCCGCCAAATTCATCGACCACAATAACCATCGGTAAATGCGATCGCTGCATTAAAGGAAGTAATTCGCTCAAAGGAGTCGTTTCTGGCACGAAATGCAAGGGTTTTATCCAAGGCGCGATCGGTGTATCGGATCGCAACTGACCTTGTACTAGAGGAAAAGCCAGGTCTTTAAACTCGATAATGCCGCGAAGATCGTCCAAAGATTCCCCTTTGACGGGGTAGCGAGAATGTCCGGTCGTATTGACTTCGTTGAGGAGGGTTTCAAAGGTTGCCGTTTGCGCGATCGCAATCAATTGACTGCGAGGAATCATCACTTCAGAGGCGGTGGTAGTCCCAAACTCAAAGACGTTTTGAAGCAATTTGCGTTCTCTAGCTTCTAAACCCGTTGTTTCTCCTTCTGTAGCTATGATAATCTTGAGTTCTTCCGAGCTAACGCGAGTATACCATCCGCTATCGCTGTTTTTAATCCCGACAAGGCGCAATAAAAAGCGCGTCGATTGATTTAATATCCAGATAAAAGGATTGAAAATACGCGCGATCGCATCCATTGGCGGCCCTAAAAAACGAGCCAGTTGTTCTGAATAAAGTAAGGCAACCGATTTAGGACATAGTTCTCCTAAAACGATTTGTAGGTAAGCGATGGCAAAGAAAGCGATCGGAACGGCTAATCCGTGCGAAAATGCTTTTGAGACTTCTGGAGACAGCGACAGACGGGCAAATAAATCTTTAATTAATACCGCCATCGTCCTTTCGCTAATCCATCCCAGCGCCAAGCTTGAAAGGGTGATTCCCAACTGAGTTGCTGAGAGAAGGCGATCGATACTTCTTTGAAAAGATTGTACGGTCTGTGCCTGAATATCTCCTGCCTCGACTAACTGACTGATTCGCGATCGCCTCACGGAAACGATGGAAAACTCAGCAGTAACAAAAAAAGCATCGATCGCAATCAGTATCGTAACTGAGAGCAATCGTAGCAATATATCTGGAACAGTCATTACAGTTATGTAGTTGGCGATCGCAAAGAGGCTAATAGCTTGGCTAAAAATTATCGTTTCCTTTGTTTATCGAACGACTGGAATATTTTGAACATCTAGTTTCAATTTTTGATCGGGGTAATCAGTTAAGTTTAACGAGATTTTTTGTTCGTCACTCACTAACTCTAGGGGGATCTTAACCGTACCCGAAAATTTTTCTCCGTTAGCGGGTAATTCTCCTGGTAATCCATCTGCAATGGCGCTGAGCGGTCGTCCTTGCTCGTCTTCTACTTCTAAGAAGCTGTAAAGAAACCTGACGGGTTCTGAGCCTTTATTACTGAGGTTAACATTGAGTAACAAAGACCCTCCTTCTTGAGACGTTTTGACGACTTCTAGCGTGACTCCCTCATCGCGAACTTGTATGGGCAATTTGGCGGCGACGTTGGGTTTTTCTGTGGTTTTGGGTTGGTTATTGGATTGAGTCTGGCTTTCTTGGTCTTTATCGGCTGTTTTCTTAGCTGATTCGTCGGATTTCTCGTCTTTGTTATTAATGCGATCGTAAACTTGGGTCAAGATCGTTTTTTCATCCAATGGGACGAATTCTTGTGGACTGTTGGGCTTGGTGCGATTTTCAGCTATTTTTTTAGCCGGATTGATATCGGGTTGACTTACTCCTTTGAGGGCTTCATGTCCCATTGCATAAGCGACTAAAGCACTGACGACACCGCTTCCTAGCATCATGGCTAATAAAGCTAGCGCTAGCGTTGCGGTTGATTTACCTGGATGGATTGATAGAAATTTCATTATCCGACTATGTAGAATCGCGTCTTACGTAAAATAGGTTGTTTCTATTTTAAGGACTAGACTGAATAGAGTTAAGATTCACAATAAAAAAAGCTATTCTAAAGATATAATTGTTTTTGGAATTAGTCGCGATTGGTGCGAAAGCTTAGTTAAAATTTTTAACCAGGGTTGGCCGAGCGGTTGAGGCAACGAACTCATAATTCGTGCAAGGCAGGTTCAACTCCTGCACCCTGGATTGATTTGAGCCGTTGGTACAGGAGTTTCTCTTTGTTATCGATTAATTACGATAAACTTCGTCCACAACCTTCCCATCATTAGCAATCAATTGAATATGTAAAAGCATTTGTCCTACAGCGTGAGTCGAACAACTCAAACAAGGGTCATAACAACGAATTCCCGCTTCAACTCGGTTTAACATACCTTCGGGAATTTCCTGACCGCGAACATAATGTTTGGCGATTTGAGCGATGGTTTTGTTCATCGCTAAATTGTTGTTGCCCGTAGCGATAATTAGATTGACTTTTTGAATCAGTCCATTTTCATCGACTTGATAGTGATGAAATAGAGTTCCTCTGGGCGCTTCGCTTACGCCGATCGCCTCTAATTGATTGATACCCGCTTGGGCGCGAACGCGAGGCGATATAATATCGGGGTCGTCCATTAACCGTGCAATCCTCTCCAAACAACCCAGAATTTCGATTAAACGGGCATAGTGATATAAAAAAGAAGAGGTAGCAACACCATTAACGCGATGCCTAAATTCTGCTAATTCTCGATCCGCTTGAGGAGTATCAAAACGAGAACAAACATTGAGTCTTGCTAAAGGCCCGACGCGATAGATTCCATCAGGATAGCCTAGAGGTTTGTAGTAAGGAAATTTGAGATAAGACCATTTTTCGACGGATTCGCCAATAAAGTCTCGATAATCATCTTCACTGAGGTTATCGGCTACGATATTCCCTTCGCTATCGCTAAAACGTAGATGTCCGTCGTAGTGTTCCCAAATCCCATCTTTGCCGACTAATCCCATGAATAAAGAAGGAAACTCGCCAAAAACTTCGATTTCTGTTTTTAAGAGATTGTCGAGTAGATTTTTAAACAGACTCAGCGCATTATTAATTGTCTCAAAGGATTCTGGCAGGCGATCGCGAATCCATTGTCTGCCTTCTTCCGATAAAGGCGATCGCACTCCTCCCGGTACTGCCCATGCTGCATGAATTTTTTTAGCCCCCAACAATTCAATAATCGTTTGTCCGAATTGTCGCAAACGAATTCCCGCACGGGCTAAATCGGGATTTGCTTCAATTAAACCAAAGACATTGCGTTTGGCAGGATCGCTATCCCATCCCAACAGAAAATCGGGACTGCTTAGATGAAAGAAAGACAAGGCATGAGATTGAGTAATCTGTGCCAAATTCATCAATCTTCTTAATTTTTCTGCGGCAGGGGGAATTTGAACGGCAAGAATTTTATCTCCCGTTTTGGCAGAAGCAAGTAGATGACTTACAGGACAAATTCCACAAATTCTAGCGGTAATTCCCGCCATTTCTGTAAAAGGTCTGCCTTCACAAAATTTCTCAAAACCTCGGTACTCAACCACATGAAATCTTGCATCTTCAACTTCCCCCGCATCGTCGAGGAAGATGGAGATTTTTGCATGACCTTCAATACGAGTGATCGGATCGATGACAATTGTTTTAGACATATTTTTTTCGAGATGTTCTCAAATAACTCTCGATTTAGAATGAACACTGCTTCTATATTTATTGTGGAACAAGGTATAGTGTTAGCCGCCAGATATTAAGATAACTTTCAACTTTAACAAGCATTCTTCGGTATCAAATATCTCAGTACGCGATCGCGCTAGCAATGGATGACAATTTCTTTGGGAGCCACTATTTTATAACCAGCTAACAATATTTTGATAGTTAGAACAAGAGATAAAGTTGAGAGGCGATCGCGATCTAAGATCGTTTTAAAGCAAAATTCAAACTGCTTGAAGCTGTTTTTCAATCGCATCACACGCCACGTCAACCCCATTTTCCGCTCGGATAATACGTCCAATTTCTGCTGCTTTAGCTGCATATTTGGGATTTCCTAACAGTTCGCGTAACTTCTCGACTGCACGAACTGATGAATACTGCTGGCGCTTAAGAGTAAGCGAAGTTCCCAAGCGTTCGACTCTTGCTGCATTGTCTGGCTGGTCTTGACCGTATGGCATAACAAGCGTCGGACAACCTGCACGCAATGCCTGCGCCGTCGTACCAATGCCGCCTTGATGTACGATTGCACAAGCATGAGGAAAAATTTGAGAATACGGCACATAACTCGCGCAAATAATGTTTTTTGACAAATTTTTTGGAGGTGCATTCTTACCAATCAGCAAAACTGCGCGGCGCTTTAATATCTCTGTAGCTTGAAGACTTTCTTGATAAAAATTACCAGGAGTCCTCACTGTAGCCGAACCTAGCGTGAAAACAATTGGTGGTTCGCCTGAGTTCAAAAATTGCTCCAGTTCTGGTGTCAAATCTGCTCCGCTCCCGTTACCATCATAGAAAGTAAACCCTGTCTGTACGGTATTAGTTGCCCAATCGGGTTGAGGCTTTGCTAACGCTGAGGAAAACATCGCTAGTACAAGATAGGGAGAATATTTATCGTCGATGAAAGGATTGCCAACTAGTGGAGGTAATTCAAGTTCTTGTCGAAGTTGATGAACTGGTTCCGCCCAAGATTTAGATACTATTTTTGATAATTTAATAACGCCTCGATTAACAATAGAACCAAACCCGCGTAACTTAGCTAAGAATGGAAACACAGGAATTACTGAGGGGTCGTAAGCAGAGAAAAATGAGATGGGTTGCAAGATGGTTAACGCCCAACGAATCCCTAACTTTTCTGCAACTAAGCGAGCCGCAACAACACCTTCTCCTGCGATAATGAAATTTGCATCATTCGCAATACTCATCAAATCCGTATAAGTTTCGCGTAAATTTGCTAAAACCCAATTGCGGATGACATATTCCGATCCCGTTTTCAAATCCATCATCCGCGCCATTTCTTGAGGATCGTTCAGTGCGGCGTTATCGGGACGCATCCGATGAAATTCAAACCTTAAAGCTTCAATCTTTTCTCGATATTCTTTGTGCGTTGCAAATACTACATCGTGACCCCGTTTTCTTAATTCCATTGCGATCGCAATTTTCGGATGCAAATCTCCAAATGAACCAATGGTAGTTAAAACAATTCGACTCACGATTTTGTCTCTCGCTCGGTGTAATCAACGCTTATTCTAACGGTAATGAAGTTGAAGCTTTGATTTCGCTAAGGACAATACTGGTGCGAATCTTATCTACTCCTGGAATGCGAGTGATTTTGTCGAATAAAAACCTTTCTAAGTGCTGGCGATTAGAGACAATTACCTTGAGTAAATAATCGAATTCACCAGTTAGATGATGGCACTCCAAAACTTCAGGTAATTCTTTTACGCGATCGCAAAACTTTCCTACATACTCAGGCTGATGGTGGGCGAGCGTTACCTGTGCAAAACACAATAAGTCCAAACCTAACGCCTCGCGATTAACCAGCGCGACGTAGCCCGATATTATACCACTGTCTTCGAGTTTTTTCAACCTTTTTTGGAGTCCCGGCGCTGAGAGATTAACCTGACGGGCTAACTGAGCTATGGCGATACGGCTATTTTCTTGCAAAAGAGACAGAATCTGACGGTCTATTTCGTCTAGGTTTTGGAGGGGTTCAGTATTTCCTTGGGTGGGGGTTACTTTGGCGTTGTGCTTTGACAATTTATCTCTCCAGCTAGAGATCCAATAGTAAAAGATCGAAATTAAAATAAGTATATAAGTTAAGGATCGCTTCTTGATAACCCCCAAAAATAAAATTTATAATCTTATTAGAGATCGATCGTTAATTATTAAAACTAAAAATTAATCCATCCCAAGACAGATTCCAAACTTCTTTTACCAGTGACCTTTTCGTATGGAAAGGAACCCAGAACCCAAAAAAATACAAATAATTCACAGATTGCTCTGTGACTGTAACAAGGAGAAAATTCTATGAGCGACTTTTGCCCGATTAAAGGATTCGACCATCTAGAATTTTATGTTGGGAATGCTAAACAGGCAGCACGCTTTTACTCGCAGTGTTTTGGCTTTACCAACACAGCTTATCGGGGTTTAGAAACTGGTAGCCGAGAAACAGCATCTTATGTTATGGAACAAAGCAATATTCGCTTTGTCTTGAGTACGGGGTTAAATCCCGATAGTGCGATTGCGCAAAGCGTCCTCAAGCATGGCGATAACGTAGCCGTTATAGCTTTAGAAGTTCCAGATGCAGTAGATGCTTACAAAGAAGCAGTCAGTCGAGGGGCGGTAGGTGCGATCGCGCCGACAGAAGAAGAAGACGGACGCGGACTATTTCGCTATTCTGCCATCCATATTTACGGCGATGTTTTACTTAAATTCGTCGATAGGGGCGATTATTCGGGGGTATTTGCCCCAGGATTCGAGCCTGTATACAGCGATCGCGCTAAAACTAAAGGAGCGGGATTAAAAGCGATCGACCACGTAGTCGGAAACGTTGAATTTGGTGCGATGGAGAGATGGGCAAAGTTTTTTGCCGAGACGATGGATTTTAGTTTATTGGTACACTTTGATGAAAAAACCATCTCCACAAAATATTCATCGTTGATGTCCAAAGTCATGCAAGACGGAGCGGGTAAGATTAAATTACCGATCAACGAACCTGCCGAAGGCGAACGCAAATCGCAGATTCAGGAGTATTTAGAATACAATTGCGGGGCAGGAATCCAACACGTTGCTTTGGCAACCGATAATATTATCGAAACGGTTACGCAGCTTAAATCGGCAGGCGTTGAATTTTTAGAAACGCCGAAAGCGTATTACGATCGCCTAGAACAGAGAATTGGAACCATCGACGAACCAATCGACAAACTAGCAGAATTAGGAATTCTCGTAGATCGGGATGAAGATGGCTATTTGCTCCAGATTTTCACACAGCCAGTGCAAGACCGTCCAACCTTGTTTTTTGAGGTAATCGAACGCCACGGGGCGCAAGGCTTCGGCGAGGGCAATTTCAAAGCATTATTCGAGGCGATCGAGCGCGAACAATCATTGCGTGGCAATCTTTAATCAGTGACCAGTTATCAGGGAACAAGGTGACAAGGAAGTTTTTGAACTTTGGATCTCGGTTGAACTTTGAACTTTGAACTTTCGACTTTCGACTTTGAAATGACTTACTACTACAAGTTAGGACAAATCCCTCATAAACGACACACCCAATTTCGTCAAAACGATGGTTCGTTGTATCACGAAGAGTTGATTGGGACGCGCGGTTTTTCGGGGATTCAATCTCTGCTATATCACTTGCACCCGCCAACTGCGATCGCGAAAGTATTATTAAAGGAGACGTTAGCAATTCCTTACAAAGAACCAGGCGCGTTACATCCGCGACACCTGCGTACTGCAAATGTGGATCGAGGAGGAGATGCGATCGCAGCGCGAATTCTACTTGCAGCTAACGAAAACCTTTGCATCTATGTCGCACGTCCGACAGAATCTATGCCTTATTGGTATCGCTTTGCAGGAGGCGATGAGGTCATATTCATCCACGAAGGTGTAGGGATATTAGAGAGTCAGTTAGGAATACTCTGCTATCGAAAGGGCGATTATTTAGTCATTCCTAGCGGGGTGTTGTGGCGCATTCTTCCCGATGCAGGAGTCGAACAGCGAATGCTTGTCATAGAAGCTAACGGACACATCGAACCGCCAGGACGCTATATCAATCGTTACGGTCAATTTCTCGAACACGCCCCGTATTGCGAAAGAGATATACGTCCGCCAGACGAATTGATTACCCATGATGAGGAAGGGGAATTTGAGATACGAGTTAAAGCACGCGATTCTATTACCAGTTACTTTTATCGCCACCATCCCTTAGATGTTGTAGGATGGGACGGGCATTTTTGGCCTTATGCCTTCAATATTGAAGATTTTGAGCCAATAACAGGACGAATTCATCAGCCCCCACCCGTACATCAAACCTTTGAAGGGCCGGGATTTGTTATTTGTTCCTTCGTCCCTCGGCTGTTCGATTACCATCCTCAAGCGATTCCCGCCCCCTACAACCATGCAAACGTCGATTCCGATGAAGTTCTTTATTATGTCGAGGGAAACTTTATGTCGCGCAAAGGCATAGAACGAGCATCAATTACCATTCATCCTGGCGGTATTCCTCACGGGCCACATCCAGGAACCTATGAAGGTTCTATAGGAAAAGAACGAACAGACGAACTAGCCGTAATGATTGACACCTTTCGTCCTTTAAAACTTACCCAAAATGCGGCATCTTTAGAAGACAAAAACTATGCATACAGTTGGATTGCTCGATAAAATTCTCTGTTTTCTCCCTCTGTGCGTCCTCTGTACCTCTGTGGTTTTAATCAGTACACTCATTCAAGTGAAGAAGAACTATGCTTACCCAGTTTTCGACGATAACTATATTGACCGTAGACATTGACCAAATAAGGCATTGCGTAAGTCAAAAGAGCAGAAATCCAACGTTCGCGATTCATTTCTCCTCTTAAAAGGGCAGGACTATGATTGATTAAAAAAAGCAAAGAACCGACAAATATAGCTGTTTTGAAACCTGTAGGAAGAAATTCTGGATCGAACAAACTAACGAGATAACCCTTAAACATTTTCATCGATCTCTACAAATAAAAACAACTAACTTTGATTTCATTTAAGAATAGATCGGGAAAGAGGATTTTAATTGAATCAAAGATTACACAACTTTCCTAAAAGTCACAAGAGAAAAATAAATTTTATACTAAAAGGAATCGAATTATGAATCAAGTTCTTACTGCACATCCAAACCATCTAACGATCTCCTCGCGAATTGAGGAACGCTTGCGTCGGGGAGAACTGACGACCGAGCAAGTAAAGGACTTCCAAGACTTTCTTAGCGAAGTCGATCGCAAACTCTTACAACATCATATTATCCTCAATAATGCCTACACTTGTTGGTTTAGTGAGGGTGAAGTTACTGATGAAGAATTACGGTATTTTCTTAAACAATTCTCTGTTTTTTCCAACCAGTTCTTGATTGCAGCTTTGTTGAAAGAAATCAATGCGCCTACCTTACAACAATCGCGATCGAGTCGAGAGATATTATTAAACGAATTAGGCGTAATTTACCGCAAACCCGAACCTAAGAAGGCAGAAGGCAAAGCATTAGAGAAAAATTTGGAGGAGGAAGATAAAGATCGCGAAGGCGACCCCGAATTAGTTAGCACCGAAGGCACGGTGGATGGTGGGATTTGTCGTTTTAGTGCGGCGCATTTTGAATGGTTAGTCGGTGTCGCTCAAGGATTGGGGTTGGGTTATGCAGATATCGGCAAGCGCAAACATGGCAGTCCTACAACCTTACATTTCTGCGACGAGTTGATACGACTCTATGGTAGCGACGATCCATCTATTGCAGAGGGCGCTAGCTTTGCGGTTGAAAACTGGGCTGCGGCTGGTTTCTGGCAGGATTTAGAAGACGGACTGACGCGCATTAAGCAGACGCGACATCCGCATCTACGTTTGGCATTCTTTACCTGGCACAATCGCGTCGAGGGACAACACGCCGGACATACGTTAGAGGAATTGGAAGAGGTTTACTTTCAGTCGTATTTTGACAGAGATAAGTTTATGCAAGGAGGTCGAGAGATTTTAGAAGCTATTGCGGTTTTTTGGGATGGGTTGGAAAGCGATCGCCTTGGGATATAGGTGTTTTTTATCTCACGCCCAGACGCGGAGTACGGGGAGACTAAGGAGGACTTGGGGGACTTTTTGAGACAAGGAGGACAAGGAAGACAAGGAAGTGTGGGGAGAATCTTTACTTTCGACTTTCGACTTTCGACTTCCGACTTTCGACTTTAAGAGAAAGGGGTGTTTAAATTTAGAGGGAGAATCACTTTGAATGTCGATCCTTCTCCTGGTTGAGAAGCAATATAGATTCTTCCTTGTAACAATGTAACTAATTTATCGACGATCGCTAATCCTAGTCCGGTGCTATCGGGGGGACGATTTCCATCAAAGGTTTTTGCTCTCTCAAAAGGTTTAAAAAGGCGTATTTGGTCTTCTGGTGCAATGCCAATACCCGTATCTTGTACCGCGATCGACCATTCTCGATCCGAGAGTAAACGACATTCAATGGTAACGCTTCCTGTTTCTGTATAGCGAATGGCATTGCTGACTAAGTTCATTACCATCTGTTGCAGGCGAAAAGGATCGGTTGTGACTTCAACGGGAGCGTTTTCGCAGTCTACTACAAGCTTCAATCCGCGCGAATCGGCTAAGGGTTGCATGACTTCTACGACGGTTCTAACCACCGTTCGCACTTTTACTGGTGATAATTGTAACTTGAGCATTCCTTGGCGATCGCGACAAAATTCTAGTGCATCGTTGATAAGACGCAAAAGCTGACGACCGTTGTTGAGAACGCGCTCGATATGCTCTAAGCTGGGTACGGTATCGCGTATCTGAGATTGTTTGGATTGACGCAAATATAAATCTGAGTATCCGATAATAGAAGTTAGGGGCGTTTTAAATTCGTGGGCGAGGAAAGAAAGGTTATCTTGACTGACGCGGACGAGACGTTTGAGTTCTTCGACGGTTAAACTTAGTTGATTTTGTAGCTGTTGTAGTTCTTGCAATCGTTCTTCGACATAGCTTTGAAAACATTGCGCGATCGCGGCATCTACTACCTGATTGATTAACGATACCGCCCTAAAGACTTCCTGTGCAGTGCCTTGCATCATGCCTTCTTGAAGGTTTTCTAAAATCAGCGATCGCAACAGGTGATATTCTCGCACGACTTCGGCGGGATCGAAATTCTGTTCTGCTCTGAGTATGCCATGATGAATACTTGCTTCGGCAATTGTTTTTAGGTCATTTTTTCGATCTTGTGCCAATACCGTTACTAAGGCATTGAGAACATCGCTAATGCGGTCTTTTACTCCTTCTATCGAAAGATTTTTAGTACTTTTAATATTTTTATCTTGAATAACAGCATCTATCCATTGTTGCGTTATGTCATCTGTTTTTTTCGTCAGCAGTTGACTAAAGTCTTTCACGAACAACGCCCAAATTTATTATTTTTTAAGCATCCTTTGAAAAACCTTCGTTTTACTACTAACTGAAAGCTAGTTTTAATTACTCCTGAAGATAGATTTTTCCTAGCAACGATTTATGCGATCGCAATGTAAGGGAAGTTCTAACGTCATCAAATGTTCGTTCCAGAAACGTCCGTTTTTTAAAAATGTTTCCTGTTCGGTTCCATAGATACGGAAGCCGAACGATTGGTAAAGGCGAATTGCCGCTTCTTGTTCGGTTACGACGGTTAAATTAATTCTTCTTATATTTTGTTTATTAGCTACCCAACTCAAAGCCTTCTTTACAAGCAATTTTCCGCAACCATTGCGGCGAAATGAGGGCAGAATATATAGCCCAGCCAAATAAGCACGGTGTTTCTCATTTGTTGCATCATAACGAGAAATCCGAACAATGCCAACGAGTTGCTGGTTAGAAAATGCTCCAAAAAAGCAACGCTCATCGCTTTCTATGAGTCTTGTGGCGGTTTCAGCAAGATTTGGTTCGTCTTCCGGTAGCGAACCAAAAGCTGGCGGTTGTTCGTTTAGCGCGCGCAGACGCACAACGCGATATGACTCAGCATCGGCAGGAGTCAGCGATCGTATACTAATTGAAATGTTATTGTGCTGAGGTTCGATAGTTTGGCTTTCATCCATGAAATGCCTAACAGTTTAGTTGCTTCTCTAGAGATCTTGCACTATTCTCAATAATCCGACAGCGATTTAAATCGCTGTCTCATATATAAAGTCGTCTAAAGACGACTGAGCAAGTATTTTAGTCCATTTTAATGGACTTTAAATGTAAGACGGGGAATTGATTCCCCGACGGTTGATTGAAAGAATGCAAGCACTCACTTAACCTTTCTGAAAAAACTGCTTAAGAATCTCACTTGGTTTGCGATCCCAGGTGTCAATATGCTCGAAAATCAGACCTTCTGCGGTAAGTTTATAAGTGGAATAGCCATTAAAGAAGATTTTAGCTTTCCAAGGTACGCGCAAAGTCCCCCGTACCGTCCAATTTGCCAAAATGATATCTTTCGCCGTTTGCTTAACGTCGTGCAAGTCGAAATAGATTTCGCTAAAAAAGAGTTGACCGTGAAACCTCAAAGTCCAAAAGATAATACGATAGTTGAATTTGCTGCTAAAAGTGTTAACTGGGTCTTGAAAAAAGATATCTTTGGTATAAATATCGTAAGTAAGATCGACTTTAAACAAGCTCGGCAATTCAGCTTTGAGAGTTGCGATCGCTTGTTCGACTCGTGCTTGATAATCTGGCGCTCTTTCGACGCATTCGCTCAAATTCCCCTCCTTAATTTAATTAAAATATCTAAGAAACATTCGAGCCATCTTAACCCTTGTTGTTAAATTAGAATATAAGTCTTGAAGTCCCCCTTGGAAAGGGGGATTTAGGGGGAGCTTACGTTTAATATTGAATTAAAACCTATTTTTGGGACAACTTTTAACCAATCTTTTCTAACTCTTTCAGGATTAAATCTGTATAAGCATTACTATCGATAAATGAAAACAAATGCTTATAAGTAATGCGACCTTCGCGATCGATAATATACTGGGCGGGTAATGGCGCTCCTAAAGCTTGTCCGGCTCCATAAAGGCGAAAGGTATTACAATCGGGATCGTACAAGAAGGGATAAGGTAGATAGAGGTCAGAAACAATTTGCTCGCTTTGTACGGGGTCGGTACTAGAAATCATCAGCAATTCTGCCCCGCGATCGCGAATTTCTTGATAGCTTTGTTTTAAATCCTGGATATGGGGATAACAAAACGGACAAAAAAGTTTTTCAGTAAAGATGCGCGTAAATGCCAGTACGACAGGTTGTTGACCTCGATAATCCGATAATTTAACAACTCCGCCTCCAATGCGAGGTAAAGTAAAATCAGGTGCTACATCGCCAACGGATGGCACTCGAAATCCTGGCAAAGGAATAAAATTTTTAGCAAAGCGTTCGTTAAATAGTCCTGTATTTCCAGTCATGACAAAATAATTCGTAATTCGTAATTCGTAATTAAAATGCGTTAATTACGAAGCCCCGAATGTGGTTTGAGAATTTGTTAAGCTTTTTTTCAAGGTAACACAAACTTCAATCTTGGTAAGATTAGGGAGGCATCATGGATAAACCGCGCGAATTTCCAAATTGGGAACAGCTATACCAAGAACAGCAAGTGGAATCGATGCCTTGGTTTCATTCGCAACTCGATCCCAACCTCGATCGCGCTTTAACTCAACTAAACATTCATAATGGTACTTGTTTAGATATCGGTACGGGGCCGGGAACTCAAGCGATGGCTTTAGCACAGAGGGGTTTTCAAGTTACGGCGAGCGATCTTTCGGAAACTGCGATCGCAAAAGCTTCTCAAAAAGCTAAAGAAAAAGGTCTAGCTATCTCCTGGCAACAAGATGATATCCTCAATAGCCAGCTAAAACAAGAATTCGATTTTGTTTTCGATCGCGGTTGTTTCCACGTTTTTCCTCCCGAATGCAGACATGACTACGTTCGAGTTGTTGCAGGTTTAATTAAGCCAGAAGGTTATTTATTTTTAAAGACTTTTAGCGTCAAAGAAACCCGTCCTGAAGGCCCCTATCGATTCGCTCCCCAAGCAATAGAGGAAATTTTTCAAAGTTGCTTTCATCTCTATTCGTCAGAAGAAACAGTTTACCAAGGAACCTTAAATCCACTTCCAAAAGCTTTATTCTGCGTTCTCAAAAAATTATAATCTATTACACATTTGTCTAACTTCTTTTGACCTCCTCCAACGAGTTATGCAAAGATGGCAAAGTGCAAAAAGATTAAAACATCTTCCCCTAACTGTTTGTTACCTCAGTCCGAAAAGATTTTTAACAAAACCTTCGAGCTAGCTGTGGAAGCTTCTCAACGTCTAGTGCCCTCAGTCATAACTTTATACTATTGTTATAATGAAGAGTAGTAGCAAATCGTGCCAGAGAAATAAAGTTTCATCATAAAGTTGCATGATGGCTTTGTGTCTACTACGCTCTGGTATAAAAGACTGATATCGAGCGGCTTTAGAAAGCTTACCGACAATTTTGATTTTGAATAAGCTTAAAGATTGCGCGATCGCCCTAAATAAAAACGGCGATCGCATATAGCAATCTTAATCAGCAGAACCAAGACTGTTGCTGAGATATTTTAAGCTCGACAAAATTCACAATTGAAAGGTTATTGTCTTAAATATTTTGAGATAACTACTTTCTATTAGCTTTCAAATATTGGATCGCGATCGCGCTACTATTACAATCTTAATTCTATCGCACTTAGCAAGGAGTTCTATTATGAATAGCTCGTGGTTCGATTTAACAATGGAACAAGAATTTCAGATGAAGTTGATGCAAGAATCAGTCGGACAAATGTCTCGCGAACAGATGCAGGATCTTTTATTAGAGACAGCAAGATTGCTCATGGTTAAAGAAAACGTGCTTCGTAATGTAATTAAAAGTTGTCCGCTTTGATTCAAAGCATTAATTATGTTTAATTGGATTCCCCGCCACACCCCACTTAATTTGTCTAGACTTACCGCGTTCTAGGCAAATTAAGTGGGGTCAATAATCATTAAAATGGAAAAAGAGGCATAGCGATGACAAAACAATTATCGCTCGAAAAAATCGTTGCCTGTGGCATAAACAAAGAAACAGCAGCCACCATACTCCCACAAATCAATCGGCTTTTATCCCTAAGTGCCGCCAATAGCTGGCAGCAAATCGTTCAAAACTTGCTCAAAAGCGACTATCCCTACCCGCTACACGAACTTCTTTACGAAACTGCTTTTTTCGATTGGGATGCGAGTCAAGGGCCGCCTCCAGCTTGGTTTCCTTCCAACGAACAGCTTGAGGCTTCCAATATCGCAGTTTTGATGGACGATCTAAAAATATCATCCTATCAAGAACTACACGCTTGGTCGGTAAAAAATCGCGCTGAATTTTGGGACATAACGATTCAACGAGTAGGAATTCGCTTCCAGCAGAAATATCGCGAAATCGTTGACCTATCGAAAGGTGTAGAAACCCCTCAATGGTTAGTCGATGCCCGTCTCAACATTGCCGAGAGTTGTTTTAACGCTCCCGAAGATAGTCCGGCTATAATCTATCAACCAGAAGGCGGTTCGCTGTCTGTAATGAGTTATGGCGAACTGAACGCCTTGAGCAATCGAGTGGCGAATGGATTGGTAGAAGCGGGTTTTGAGGTTGGAGACGCGATCGCGATCGCCATGCCGATGACCGCCGAATCCGTGGCAATTTATTTAGGCATCGTCAAGGCAGGTTGTGCAGTCGTTTCTATTGCCGATAGTTTTGCAGCTAGCGAAATAGCTACGCGACTGCGCATATCTAATGCTAAAGGTATCTTCACCCAAGATACGATTCTACGGGCTGGCAAGCAATTACCTTTATATGCGAAGATTGTCGAAGCCCAAGCGCCTAGAGCAATTGTTTTATCGCTAAATTCGCCTCTGCGTCAGGGCGATCGCAGTTGGGAAGATTTTTTGAGTGAGAGCGATCGCTTTGATACCGTTGCTGCTTCTCCATCGGCTCACACCAATATTTTATTCTCTTCCGGTACGACCGGAGAACCAAAAGCGATTCCCTGGACGCACGTTACTCCGATTAAATGTGCCGTTGACGGATATTTGCATCACGATATCCATCCTGGAGATATAATCGCCTGGCCGACTAACTTAGGCTGGATGATGGGGCCGTGGCTGATTTATGCGAGTTTAATCAATCGAGGTGCGATCGCGCTGTACTACGGAACGCCTACCGAACGAGGTTTCGGTGAGTTTGTTCGAGATGCGAGAGTTAACGTTTTGGGATTAGTGCCGAGTCTTGTTAGCGCCTGGAAAACGACCGCCTGCATGAAAGGACTCGATTGGAGTGCGATTAAAGCGTTTAGTTCGACGGGCGAATGTTCCAATCCGCAGGATATGCTATTTCTGATGTCCCTCGCTCAATATAAACCCATTATCGAATACTGCGGCGGCACAGAAATCGGTGGGGCTTATATGACGGGAACTGTCGTACAGCCTTGCGCTCCCGCTACCTTTTCAACTCCTGCGTTGGGTTTAGATGTTGTTATTCTCGACGAAAATGGCGATCGAACTGATAAAGGCGAAGTATTTATAATTCCCCCGTCGATTGGACTCTCGAATGAGTTATTAAATAAAGATCATCACCAAGTTTATTTTGCCGATACACCCCCACTTCTTAAAGTCGAAAGTCGAAAGTCGAAAGTCGAAAGTTTTGATGAAGTCGAAAGTAAAGATTCTTCCTTGTCCCCCTTGTCCCCCTTGTCTTCCGAAGGACGCACCTTGTCCCCCTTGTCTCTCCCCCTTTCCCTACGCCGTCACGGCGACCAAATGGAGAGATTGCCCAATGGTTACTATCGCGCACTCGGTCGCGTTGATGATACGATGAACTTAGGCGGCATCAAGGTTAGCGCGGCGGAGATCGAACAAACGCTCAATGCGGTAGAGGGCATTTGTGAAACGGCTGCGATCGCAATTTCTCCTCCACAAGGAGGGCCGAGTCAGTTGGTGGTTTACGCGGTAGTCATGCCGGAATTTGGACACCGCCAAGAAGAACTTAAGGCTTCTCTACAAGCTGCTATTCGGCAAAATCTCAATCCTTTGTTCAAAATTCGAGAGTTGGTAATTGTCGAGGCTTTACCTCGCACGGCTTCTAACAAAGTTATGCGCCGCGTATTGCGCGATCGCTTTATCAGTAATCAGCGATAGGTTATCAGGAAGGAGTTCGGCAGCTATAAATTCTTTTTGGATCTCGGTTGAACTTTGAACTTTGAACTTTTTTGTCATCGGAGGATACAAAAAATGGAACACCTTGAAGGAACTTTTCAAGGCGCTGGAGGACTGAACCTCTATTATCAAAGCTGGACTCTCCAGAAGCCAGCTAAAGCCATTGTCGCGATCGTACACGGTCTTGGCGCACACGGCGGTCTGTTTTTTAATGCGGTGGATTATTTAGTCGATCGCGGTTATGGTGTCTATGCTTTCGATCTGCGCGGTCACGGGCGATCGCCCGGACAACGGGGACATATCAATAGCTGGGGCGAGTTTCGAGAAGATTTAAACCTCTTTTTGCAGTTGATTCGAGAACGAGAACCGGATTGTCCTCTTTTCTTGTGGGGACATAGCTTAGGCGGCGCGATCGCCTTAGACTATACCTTGAGATTTCCAGAGGTTTTGCAGGGGGTAATTGTCACCTCGCCAGCAATTGGAAAAGTGGGAGTTCCGCCTTGGAAGATGACAACTGGAAAGATACTTTCGCAAGTTTGGCCGCGTTTTAGCTTGAAACTCGGTCTAGATCGCCATGCTAGTTCGCGCGATCTCAGTGCCATCTCCATCTTTCTCCAAGACCCTCTGCGACACGAATACGCCAGCGCCCGACTTGCTACAGAGTTTCTGGAAACTGTCGATTGGATTCAAAGTCACGTCTCGGATTTGCGTCTTCCTTTGCTGATCCTCCACGGTAGTGCCGATCGCGTGACGCACCCCGATAGCAGTTGGGCTTTCTGCTTGCAGGTGACTTTCCCCGATAAAGAGTGTTACGAACTTCCAGGCAGCTATCACGACCTCCATGCCGATGTCAACCGCGATGAAATCTTGGCAGACTTGGGAGAATGGCTAGAGAGGCACTTACCGGGGGCGACTATCTATGAGCCGCTTGCCCTTTGTGCCTCAAAATTGCCTACCAACCGCGTTGTTGCGCACTATCGCGAAGAAGAAAAAGAAAAAACTAAGCAACGAAAAAGAAAACACTTTCTGCTTCCTTCTTTCTTATTACTGCGCCGATTGTAAAGCAGTTCGATACAATTGATGGCGATTTTCTCATTTAGTAAGTTACAGTAACATTAAATACAAATCACTGGAATTGAGATAGCTTGGCATAGTAGGAGTGAAGTCTTAAAAAACCTTGATTCTGCTCTAAAATAACATCGAATTGATAAGGAGAAACTAAAAATTATGCAGGACTTAGACGAGAGAAGTCAGCATTAAAAATAGCTCCTGCATTTGTTCTGAGATAGTTTAAGACGTTTTTAAGTAGAACGACATAATTAATTTGAGAATGCTTTCGTGCGAACCAAAACGATAGCACGAGCTTTCCACTTGCACTACATTTAATATTTAAATAGGTGCATCTACTTATCAACACAAAAACACAATTATTTCTTTTGCTTGCCTTAGAAGTTCTTAATGATTTTTAATAATATAATCCCGATTTAAGATCGAAGATTTTTAATTATTAAGAATTATGTAACTCGATTGCGCTCCGCGCACGCTATGCGAACGGCTTTGCCGCTGCCCGGAGGGCAATCGCTCATCCAAATTCGAGTGCAAGCAAACCTCAACGCAAAATTAACTTTTAGCGAGGAGAAGAGTTTTAGACTCTTCTAGTTTGAGATGTTGCATCCTAAAAAGACTTACCAAGCTCCCTTTAACTCTGGAGAGGTCATCTTAGGAAGAACTTTACCTTCTTTACTCAATGAAGAGTATATTGGCTCCAACGATTGCCCTCCGGGCAGCGGCAAAGCCGATCGCGCCTTCAACCAATGGCGAGATGCAGGATGGCAGTCACTATCAAATGATGCCTTTCGCAATGGAGTCGAAGAGGTGGCACTTGGTTTGGTGGATTTGCCGCTAGAAAAGGGCGATCGCGTCGCAATCTTAATGCACAGCGATGTTAATTTCTGCTTAGTCGATTTGGGATGCTTGCTGGCAAATCTAATCGACGTACCGATCGACCTCACCCAAACGATCGAAAATATCGTTTTTGCCATACAGCATAGCGAAGCTAAAGCGCTTGTTGTCTCCAATCTCGACTTACTCTCTCAAATCTCGCCTTACTTAGGAGGTGTATCTACTCTTAAAACTGCGATCGTTGCTGAGGTATCCGCAGATTGGCAGGAAAGCAAAGGAAAACTGACGATCTGCCAACCAACTCATCATCAAGAAGAAGACCCCGCTACCGCAGGTTTATTCTTGCCTAAATTTCTTATACGAACTAAGCACGAGCAAACGCCGCCAGAAGTGCCTTCCTGCTTACAAGTTTTTTCGTTGGAAGAGATTCGTGCCAAAGGGCAAGTGCAACATTCTCAAGCGAAAAAACAGGAGTTGCGAGCGACACTGGCGAACGAAGTCGCCACTATTATTTATATTCCCGAAGTTTCGGGACAACTTCAAGGTGTCGCGCTCACCCATGAAAATCTCTCTTTCAATGCGCTAGCAGAATTTACAGGGCTTCCCGACTTGAAATTGGGTGCAGAAGAGGTGGTGCTTTCATTTTTGCCGCTGACGCACGTTTTTGCTCGTACTCTCCTTTACGGTCATATTAACTACGGTCATAGCATTTACTTCACTACTCCCAATCGGGTGATTAAACACCTGCAAGAAGTGCAACCGACGCTTTTTGCCACAGTACCTTTACTGCTGGAGAAGGTTTACACTCAGATTCTAGAAGAGGGTGACAAACACACCAAGCGAGCGGTTAAAAAGCACCGAAAAGAGCGCGAAACCGATGCCGCTGGACGCAGGTCTTGGCATACTTCCCTAAAACTTCATTTCTTTAAATCTCGCCAGAGTTTACAAGTCCTCGAACAAATGTTGACTCCAGTTGTCGTCAGTTGGGCATTAAATTTAGCCAAACAATATGAAATAGGAGAGCAACCGAAGGGATGGTATGCCTTGCAGCTAAAACTAGCGGATAGACTCGTTTTTTGTAAATGGAGGGCTGTTTTTGGAGGTCGAATTAAATATTTGTTGAGTGGTGGCGCGGGATTGAAAGCAGAAATCGCCAATCTATTCGCCGCCGCAGGAATAACCATTTTACAAGGTTATGGGTTAACAGAAACCAGTGCCGCGATCGCCTACAATCGAGGTTCATTCAACCGTGCGGGAACGGTAGGCGTACCCATTGCTGGGGTGGAAATCGCGATCGCAGACGATGGCGAAATTGTCATCAGAGGGCCTTGTGTTATGGCGGGTTACTATAAAAATCCCGAAGCAACACAACAAGTTCTCGATGCTGATGGGTGGTTTCATACGGGCGATTTAGGAGAGTTCGCCGAAGACGGTTTTCTCAAGATTACTGGTCTTAAGAAAAGTCCTTTCAAACTTTCCACGGGTAAGTATGTAACGCCTGTGCCATTAGAAAGCAAGCTAGAACAATCGTCTCTAGTAACAAAAGCGATCGCAGTGGGAGCCGAACGAAAATTCTGCACTATGCTAATTTTCCCTAATTTGGAGGCTTTACACGAAAAAGTAAAACCAATCGCTCTCAATTTGCCAACAGAAGAACTCTTAAAGCATCCATGCGTTCTTTCCCTGTATCAGGCGTTAGTAGATGAAGCCAATTGTCATCTACCTTATTGGTCTCATGTCAAACGCTTCGCGATCGTCAACGCAACGCTAAGCCTTGAGAATGGGATGCTTTCGCCTACAGGAGAAGTCAGACGGGCAAAGGTAGTGGAAACATTTGCTAAAGAAATTGATGCTTTGTATGTAGAGGAGACAAAGCCAAGAAAAACTGACGTACAGACGCGAAACCTTGACGAGGATTCTATTTCAGAGTTTCCCTGTTCGCCTATTGCTCCTGCTACCTGTCCAGTTTATGCGCGATCGCTCAACCATTATTAAAAGTCGAAAGTCGAAAGTCGAAAGTGAGAACACCTAACAACTAACCAATAACAAAAGACAAATGACAAATCAAAATAAACCATTCCGAACAGTTGCCGTTCTTGGGGCGGGAGTGATGGGAAGCCAAATTGCTGCCCACCTCGCCAATGCAGGGATGACAGTTCATCTGTTAGATATTGCCGCTCAAACGGGCAATAAAAACAATGTAGTGGAATCTGCTTTTAAAAAAGCGCTTAAACTGTCGCCACCGATTTTCTTTACCGAAAAAACATCACGTCGCGTCATTCTAGGCAACTTTGACGAACATTTTCATCGCGTTGCTGAGGTCGATTGGATAATCGAGGCGGTGGTAGAAAATCTGGAAATCAAACAGCAGTTGATGGAACGATTAGAAACTGTCGTCCGCGACGATGCTGTTATTTCCACCAATACTAGCGGGTTGCCCATTGGTGAAATTGCGAAAGGACGTTCTGATTCATTCCGCAAGCGCTTTTTAGGCACGCACTTCTTTAATCCCCCTCGCTATCTAAAGCTACTAGAACTCATTCCTACACCCGACACCGATCCGCAGGTATTAGAACGAATGCAGTGGTTTGGGCGGCTACATTTAGGGAAAGGGGTAGTCGTGGCAAAAGATACTCCCAACTTTATCGCCAACCGCATCGGAATGTACGCGACGATGCAAGGGATACGGGCATTAACAGAAGAAGGCTATACCATTGAAGAAGTCGATACCTTAACGGGCGCGATCGCGGGACGACCAAAATCGGGAACCTTCCGAACGATAGACTTAGTAGGATTGGATACGCTGGTTTACGTCGCCAAACATCTCTACCCTGCCATTCCTCACGATGAAAGTCGAGAGATCTTGCGCGTTCCTCCACTGCTACACAAAATGATAGAAGTTGGGGTACTGGGGACAAAAACAGGTCGGGGTTTTTATAAGAAGCAAGGCAAAGAAATCCTTTCGCTTAACCCAGAAACATTAGCCTACGAGCCAGCTAAACCCTTAAATTTAGGAGATATCGATACTATTGCTAAGATTCGCGATTTGGGCGATCGCTTGCGGACGCTTTATCGAGATTCTGGACGTGCGGGTACTTTATTCCGTCAATCTATATTAGAAATATTAAGTTACTGCGCTCGTCGCATCCCTGAAATTGCCGACAGTCCCGCCGAAATCGATCGCGCTATGCGTTGGGGGTTTAATTGGGAACTTGGGCCTTTTGAAATCTGGGATGCCCTTGGATTCGATATTGTCTTAACTGACATGGAATCCGCCGGAATGACCGTACCGGGTTGGGTAGAAAAAATGCGCTATGAAGGGGTCGCGGGTTTCTATCATAGTGATGTCAGCAAACACGAAGGCGCAGAAAGAGAAACCTGTCGGGGTGAAGCTTGTTTCACTTCTGGAGTAGTGTTGTCCCATCGAGGCCCAATTCTGCTAGAAACACCCATCGATGAAATACATCTCGGCGTTATTAAATCCGATCCAAATCGCATCCTCTGGCAAAACCCAGAAGCAGCTTTGCTAGATTTGGGAGATGGCGTAGTTTTGTACGAATTCCGCTCCAAAGGCAACACTATCAGCTTTAAGGTAATAGATGGGTTAGCTGAAGTCCTCGACCTTCTCGAAACCAAAGACTTTCGAGGTATGGTTATCGGCAATGGCAGCGCGAATTTCTCTGCGGGAGCCAATCTAGCAGAAATGGGAACGCAGGCGCAGATGGGTAAGTTGGATGCGATCGCAAACCTCATAGTCAAGTTCCAAACCTTGATGCAGCGCATTCAATATTTCCCCAAACCCATCGTTGCAGCAGTACAAGGACGGGCGTTAGGCGGCGGTTGCGAGGTCGTGATGGCGTGTCCGCAAGTGGTTGCGGCGGCGGAAAGTTATATCGGATTGGTCGAACTCAGTGTAGGGCTGATTCCTGCGGGTGGCGGCACGACGCGCATGGCGATTTGGGCGGCACAAAAAGCGGCAACGGAAATGCCTGGGGATATTACACCTTTCCTCAAACAAGCGTTTGAAACCGTCGGCATGGCAAAGGTGTCTAATAGCGCCTACGAAGCGCAGGAACGGGGCTTTATTCCAGCCAATGCCAAAATTGTCATGAATAGCGATCGCCTTTTATTTGTCGCCAAAGAAGAGGTTTTGCGACTCGATAACCAGGGCTATACACCGCCTCCCGAACGCAATGCCATTGCGATCCTCGGTCGTCCTGCGAGGGCAATGTTAGAACACGGCGCTTATGTCTTGCAGCAAGGCGGATTTATTAGCGAATACGATCGCTATCTCGCAGATCGTTTGGCTTATATCTTAACGGGAGGGGATTTATCCGCGCCTGCGTTGGTTGACGAAAACTATCTACTGAAATTAGAGCGAGAGGTTTTTGTTCCTCTGTTACGTCAACCTAAAACTCAAGAGCGTATTGCCCACGTACTTAAGACTAAGAAACCTTTGCGGAATTAAGAGAAAGCAGCTTTGTAGGTTGGGTTGAGATAACGAAACCCAACACCACAAATCTATAAATCTCCGCGATGCGATCGCGTTCTTGAAAAATATTATGACGCTCTACCACGTCTTTCAATATACAAGGTTGGACTGAAGCACGTTGACGTAGCCTTTCGTAAGGCATGGAGTTGCCCAACAAAGCTTATAGATGTTGGGTTTCGTTCCTCAACCCAACCTACGATTAGGGAAAAAGAAGGATAAATTATGAAAGAAGCCTATATTGTAAGTAGCGTTCGGACTGCGGTTGGGAAAGCCCCGCGCGGCACTTTACGCAACGTGCGCCCAGACGATATGGGAGCAGTTGCCGTTAAAGGCGCTATTGAGAAAGTTAAGGGTTTAGAACTTGCATCAATCGATGATGTTATCTTTGGCTGTTCTTTTCCCGAAGCCGAACAAGGATTTAATTTAGGACGCGCGATCGCACAACGAGCGGGTTTGCCAGATTTAGTTTCTGGCTTGACAATTAACCGTTTCTGTGCATCGGGGCTGCAAGCGATCGCGATGGCAACTGGGGCGATTGTGACGGGTCAGTCGGAGGTTGTGGTTGCAGGTGGGGCAGAATCGATGAGTTTGATTCCGATGGGAGGGCACGACCTCTTGCCTAACCCAGAACTCCTGGCACAAAAACCAGAGGCATACATTACGATGGGCATCACGGCAGAGAATGTGGCGCAACAATATCATATACCACGAGAAGAACAAGATGCTTTTGCTTTGCGATCGCACCAACGCGCCTTAGATGCTATCCAAAAAGGTCGTTTTATCGAGGAAATTGTCTCAATTCCACTAAAAGAAACCCTTTACATCGATGGCGAACCGCAATTAATCGAAAAGGTCTTTGAAATAGACGAAGGGCCGCGACTCGATACTAGTTTGGAAGCTTTAGCTAAATTATCGCCTGCTTTTAGGGTCGGCGGTACGGTGACGGCTGGTAACTCATCGCAAATGTCCGATGGTGCAGCAGCAACGGTAGTAATGAGCGAAACAATGGTAAAAGAACTCGGCATACAACCCTTGGGACGCTTACTTGGGTACGCAGTTGCGGGCGTTCCTCCAGAGATTATGGGCATTGGCCCGATTGAAGCTATCCCGAAGGTATTGAAACAGGTAGGGCTAACCTTAGACGATATTGGTTTAATCGAATTAAATGAAGCCTTTGCCGTTCAATCCCTTGCCGTCATTCGCAAACTCGGACTCAATGAAGACATTATTAATGTTAATGGAGGCGCGATCGCTTTGGGTCATCCTTTGGGATGTTCGGGGGCAAAACTGACTGCGACTCTCTTACATGAAATGAAACGTCGCGGCATTCGATACGGGATGGTAACGATGTGCGTTGGCGGCGGGATGGGTGCAGCAGGAGTGTTTGAGGGTTTTTAATTCTCACGCAGAGGCGCAGAGGCGCAGAGGAGGACGCAGAGAGGGAAAAGAAAAAGATGTAGGTTGGGTTGACGTAAGGAAACCCAACACTAATGCTAACTTACTTGGATTTTACTTTGATATAACTAACGCTTTTTTAACTCTCTGTCTCTCTGTGGTTTGTTTTTTCTCATGATTAGGAAGAAGTTATGATGATGAATTTTGAGCCGATGTTTGTGCTTCCAGTCCTATTTTTTCTATTGTTGTTACTAGGTTATGTTGGCATTCTTCTTTGGGCGTGGTCGTTGTATTTTGCTATAGTTTTGACGGCGTTTAATGCACCAATTTGGGTTTGGGTAGGTTTTGGGGTTGTAGTAACGATTTTAAATGTACCTTTGCTACGGCGTACTGTTATTACTTCCCAAATCGTTAAAAGCATCAAAGCACTAAAGTTATTACCGACGATTTCGGAGACGGAACGGGCAGCTATTGAAGCGGGGACGGTGTGGGTGGATGGAGAGTTCTTTTCAGGCAGTCCAGATTTTCAACGAATTAACAGCGAACCTTACCCCAAAATCTCGTCAGAACTTCAATCATTTTTAGATGGCCCTGTCGAACGAGTCTGTCGCATGGCAACCGATTGGGAAATTAACTGTCTCAAGGATCTCCCGCCGGAACTCTGGGACTATCTTAAAGAAGAACGTTTCTTCGGGATGATGATTCCTGTTGAGTATGGCGGGTTGGGGTTTTCTAACTTGGCGTACAGTACTGTCATGTCAAAGTTGGCATCGCGTTCTTTTATTCATACGGCAACTGTTGGGGTGACGAATTCTCTCGGCCCAGCTAAACTGTTGATTCGTTATGGCACTCCCGCACAAAAAGACTATTATTTGCCGCGACTGGCAAAAGGCGAAGAAATTCCTTGTTTTGCCCTGACGGAACCGAATGCGGGTTCTGATGCGGCTAGTATTGTTTCAGAAGGGGTGGTATTTAAAGGGACGGATGGCAAACTTTATCTGCGTCTGAACTGGAAAAAACGCTATATTACCCTTGGCGCGATCGCGACTCTTATCGGATTAGCTTTTAGATTGCGAGATCCTGACAATCTCTTGGGTAAGGGCGAAGATGTAGGCATTACCTGTGCTTTAATTCCTTCAGATACGCCTGGAGTCGTACAACAACGACGACACGACCCGATGGGAGTACCTTTCTATAATTCCCCATTAGAAGGGCACGATGTTGTTATCTCCATCGACCAAATTATCGGCGGCGTGGAACAGGCGGGACAAGGATGGAAAATGTTGATGCAATCTCTAGCTGCGGGACGAGGAATCAGTTTCCCCGCGACTTGTACGGGTATTGCTAAGCTAGTGACGCGAGTAACGGGCGCATATTCGACGGTACGAAATCAGTTTGGTCTTTCTATCGGTCGTTTTGAAGGGATTGAGGAACCTTTGGCACGTATTGGCGGACTGACTTATTTAATGGAGGCGGGACGCATCTATACTTGCGGCGCGGTGGATAAGGGAGAACAACCTGCTGTCATTTCTGCGATCGCGAAGTACAATTTCACCGAACTTTCGCGCCATATTATTAATGATGGCATGGATGTTCTCGGCGGGGCGGGTATTTGTCGCGGGCCAAGAAATTTACTAGCAAATATCTATACGGCAATTCCGATTCCTGTTACCGTTGAAGGGGCGAATATCCTGACTCGCACGATGATTATTTTCGGTCAAGGAGTCATTCGCTGTCATCCCTATATATATTCGGAAATCGAGGCGCTAAATCAATCAGATGTAACTGAATTCGATCGCGCTTTCTGGCATCATATAGGTTGGATGATTCGTAATGGTTTCCGTGCCCTTCTCCTCAACCTTTCTCGCGGTTATTTAGCGGTTTCTCCCGTTTCTGGGGCAACAGCTAAGTATTATCGCAAGTTAGCTTGGGCTTCTGCTACCTTTGCTTTTCTTGCCGATATCGTTCTCATTTCTTTCGGTGGTACGTTAAAGCGACGGGAAAAACTCACCGGACGATTTGCCGATATTCTCTCTTGGATGTATTTAGGGTCTGCTACTCTGCGTCGATTTGAAGCAGAAGGTCGCCAACCAGAAGATTTACCTTTAGTAGATTGGGCGATGCAGTATGCTTTTGCTCAAATTCAGCAGGGATTTGAAGGGATATTTAATAATTTACCCTTGCTGCGGGGATTGGGTATTTGGTGGCGATTAAATCCTATCGGAATTTTCCCTCGCGATCGCACGGGCAGTCAAATTGCCCATATTATGCAACATCCAGGACAGCAACGCGATCGACTCACCGAAAACATCTACATTCCCTCAGATCCAGAGGAAGCTTTGGGAAGATTAGAACGCGCTTTTATCCTATCATCCCAGGTCGAGCCAGTTCTTAAAAAGATTAAAGTTGCGATCTCACTTAAAAAACTGCCGCAGCAAAAACCCGAACGCTTAATAGCAGAAGCTTTGGAGGCTAGAATTATTAACGAACAAGAAGCTAAGCTAATTCGCGAAGCACAAAGCGTTCGTAACGATGCAATTCAAGTAGATTCGTTTACGCTAGAAGAGTATCGGCAAATTGGACTGTCAAGCGTTGCAACACTCAAACCTCAAATACAGCAGGAAGCTTTTATTAGTGCTTCGTAAAAGATGTTAGTTCAACAATCCTTTGTACAAACAACATCGCTGTTTTGCGATCGCGTTGAGATAAACTAACAAAATAAGCTAAATCTCAATGGAAGCTAAAGCAGATAATTGGCTCGTAATGTTAATGTAGTGCGATCGCCCTTTTATGTATTATTATATAATACATAAAAGAGATAAAATAGCATTCTAAAGCAATGGGGATGCTACGAGTTTTTATGAACGATTCGCGTTTGGTTAAAATCAGCAAATATCTTAGCAAACACCTGCGACATACACCAGAACGTCTGGGGTTAATTTTAGCTCCTGGCGGTTGGGTTTCGGTAGAAGAACTGCTTGCTTGCTGTGCTAAACATCGGTTTTTTGTTACTCGCAGCGAACTAGAAGAAGTCGTTGCCAAAAACGACAAACAACGCTTTTCTTTTGATACTACAAAAAAGCTCATTCGAGCAAATCAAGGGCATAGCGTTGAGATTGACTTGCAACTAGAACCTCAGATTCCGCCTGCCATTCTCTATCACGGTACGGGCAAGACATCAGTTAAGTCTATTCTAGACAAGGGCTTACTCAAAATGTCTCGCCATCACGTTCATTTATCCCAAGATATAGAAACGGCACGGAAAGTTGGAACTCGACACGGTTATCCAGTTGTGTTTGCTGTTGATGCTGCTTCTATGCACGAAGCAGGTTTTAGCTTTTACTGTTCCGATAATGGCGTGTGGTTAATCGATTCGGTTGGGCCAGAGTATCTACATCGAATTTGAAAGGGACTGGTGAGAAGGGGATTGGGAAATCGGGCAATTTAGTAGTCTCCTATCGCTGATAAAATTACGAACGGGATGATAATAACTATAGCAAGCTGGCAGTTGTAGCCCTTATAGTTTTTAATTTTGCAATCGATATAAATAAGCGGCTCCAGTCATAATAAGATCGGCTACGTCAGCTAAAACAGATAAAAATGTAATTAACCTAATCTTCATTTTTTAAGGTTAAAGAAATTAAATCTTCTATTTTTTTGATGTTGGGGTCGCCTGCTAAATAACCAATGCCTCGATGCAGGTGCAATCGAAATTGTGTTGCTAGGGTTTCTTTATCGGTTCCTAAACCATCCTCGTGACAGCGTTGTTTTAGGGCAATTAATAAAAGATCTCCTAGATCTCCCCCAAAAACTTTCCACGTCATTTCCACATTACTATCGGTGGGAATAGGAACGGGCGAGGGAATACTCGGTTCGGCAAGAGAACGACAAAATGCCCATCGACATAAGATATTCCATTGGTCGATTTTGGTGCAGCGTTTGAGTTTTACTAATCGATCTTTTGCTGTTTGAGAAAGTTTAACTCGTTCGATTGGCGATTCCATTTTCAGTTATCAGTTATCAGTTATCAGTAATCAATAATAAGAATTTAGAAGTTACCAAAAATATCCTTCTTGAACGCTAGTTTGACGCTTGTTGGGATCGTATTTTAAGAGATATTCTCGCGCGATTGCGTCTTGAGAACGTAATTGTTCTATTTCAACTTTACCAATTTCGGTATCGGTTGAAAGTAAGATAACTTGATGAGAAGCTGTAGGGAAATAGCGTTCGACTAAATTGCTGCGATGAGAAGAATCTAAGCGTCCTAATGGAGTATCGATCGCAACGGGTAAATTGCGTCCTGAAACTCGTGCGAGTCCCCATAAAAAAGCGATCGCAAGTAATTGTTTTTCTCCAGCAGAAAGGCGATGTTTGGGAACGGGTTGTCCGTTAGGATCGTAAAGAGAAAGTCTAAAACTGTTGGTATCGATCGCAACTCGATGAACTAATTCTGATTTGTGTAAGAGGTAGCGAAAACATTCAGTAACTTCTCCCTCTAATTTATTTAACTTTTTTAAAGTGAGACGTTCTCGAAATAGCTTAAGAGTTTCTTGTACTTTAGCAACCGAATTAATGATATGTTCGTTATTAGTGCGATCGATTGTTTGTTCGCTATATTTTGCGAGTTCTCTTTTAGTTTTTTCAATCGCTTTTGTCACTTCATTATATTTACGCTGTCCTGCTTCTAAAGCTGCTTTGCTCTCCATTAATTCTTGTTGTGCTTTTTTCAGTAATCGATCCAATTTCTGATACTCTTCTGGCGATGCGGCAACTGCTAGTTGTCTTTCTGTCGAATCGAGTTCTTCTTCGAGTTGTTTTAACTCTTCTATTTGTTGTTGAGCTAGACTTTTTTGTAAGGGAAGTTGATGTTCGAGTAAATTTACTAACTGTTTAATTCCTTTTTCATCGATATGCAACCAAGGTTCTGCATTCAACTCTAGTTCGTTTTTTAATAATCGATCTTCTTGTTCGAGAAAGAATTTAATTTTGTCAAATTGCTCGGATGGTAAAGATAGATTCGTTAAATAATCTAACAAGCGTTCGTCTCGTTGTTCGATGACTTCTTTCGCTACTTTTGCTTCTTGAATTTTTAATTCTTTTTCTGCTTGATTTTTTGCTCGTTGTAGGAGAGGAGTAACTAATCCGATTGGTAAAA
>JALOOL010000244.1 GCA_025454425.1 Hydrococcus sp. Prado102
ATCGCCCGTCAGCTAATGCTACTAAGGTATCGCCAGCAAAACAACCGCCCGCCGAATCGCCTTCTACGATGAAGATTTCCGACCTTTCTGGATCTCTTTCGCTACAATCGGCTAATTCTCCAGGTAAAGGAGAAGATTCTAGAACCGATTTGCGACGTACTAATTCGCGGGCGCGACGGGCAGCTTCCGCCGCTTTGAACGCTTGAACGGCTTTTTCGATGATTGAGTCGGCGACTTGAGGATGGAATTCTAAATACTCGTTTAGTGCCTCTCCGACAAGAGAATCTACAATTCCTCTAACTTCGGTATTGCCTAACTTCGTTTTAGTTTGTCCTTCAAATTCGGGTTCGGGAACTTTGACCGAAATTACTCCGGTTAACCCTTCCCTAACGTTTTCCCCGCCGAGGTTAGGCTCGTTTTCTTTGATTTTATTGCGTTTGCGAGCAACATTATTCAAGGTACGAGTAAGGACGGCTTTTAATCCTTCTAAATGCGTTCCCCCGTCAATGGTACGAATATTGTTAGCAAAGCCTAACAAGTTATCGCTGTAGGCATCTACGCACCACTGCATCGCGACTTCTACTTGAATGCCGTTTTTCTCTCCCGATACATAAATAATCTCTTGATGTAGCGGTTCTTTATCCCGACACATATAAGCGACGTATTCTTTAATCCCACCTTCGTAACAATAGGTTTCGACATGGGGTTCTTCTTGTCGCTTGTCAGAAAAGGTAATTTTTACCCCTGCGTTGAGATAAGCCAGTTCTTTTAATCGTCCGGCGAGAGTACTATAGTCAAACTCAATCCCAACCGTAAAAATCTGCGTGTCTGGTAAAAAGCTAATCGATGTACCCGTAGAATGTTCTTTATCTGGCTTAGCTTCTAATCCCGTGACGGGAATACCTCTTTCGTAGCGCTGAGTATGCACTTTCTTATCTCGCCAGACATTCACCATTACCCATTCCGATAAGGCGTTGACGACGGAGATACCTACCCCGTGCAATCCCCCAGAAACTTTATAACCGCCGCCGCCAAATTTACCGCCAGCGTGCAAGACTGTCATTACAGTTTCAAGAGCCGACTTACCAGTGGTAGGATGGGTATCGGTAGGAATTCCTCGCCCATCGTCGGTTACGGTGACGGAACCATCGGCGTTGATGTCAACTTCGATGTGGGTGCAATAACCTGCCAACGCTTCATCAATTGAATTGTCCACCACTTCGTAAACGAGGTGATGGAGTCCTCTAGGCCCAGTCGTACCAATATACATCCCCGGACGCTTGCGTACTGGGTCTAGACCTTCGAGAACTTGAATTTGTTCTGCACCGTAATTAGTCGTGCTTGTCATAAATTTCCTCAAATCAAGCTAGGAGCCACAACACGACCCCCTTGATAGCAAAATCCTTAAAAATTCTAACACAAAAGGGTTACAGACTGCTTTAGAGCAGTCTGATTGAAAGTTTATTCGGGGATCGAACCCTATTGAAAAACTTTATTTTATATTCTTAAGTAATACAATTGTACCAAAAAGAAGAGAAGATGATGCGATCGCTAAATCGGGCTGAAATTAAAAAGCGATCGCAAAAAACTTTTATATTTAGGGCTGTTTTTGACAATTTACGCAACGAGTCACGTTATTTTGGGTAGATAGATTATACCTATCCACTTTTTTTGTGACTAAAAAGTATACATAATATAGATTAATCCTGTTTAGGAGGCACAGCAAATACTCTACCATCTGGTTCGATAATTAATTTTCCTCCCAAACTTTCAATTTTATTTATAGCTAATTGCTGAGTTTCTTTATCTCTTGCATTCACAAAAACCAAAAACCAAGCACCAACTTGTGCTTGTTTGCTGTTAGGATTTTTAGACAAAAAATTAACTGTTTTTTGGGCTGATATTTCTATCGTGGTATTTCCTGCCACTTTCGCCCAATCTCTTGCCATTTGATAAGAGTGTTTGGCGACTTTTATATCTCCTAAAAACAACAGTTCATCTATTCCTTTATAAAGCCAAACAAAATAAGCATAAGGGATTTTAGGAGAGAGATGTTTTAAGCCTCGATTCATTAAAGCTACCGTGAGATCGGGGCGACCTGCATTAATAGAAACAGCAGGCGAAAGAATTAAATATGCTCTCACAAAAAGAGGATCGTTTTTAGTAATAATATCGAAATATTTAGGAGTCAAAGAATGTCCTGTTTTTCTTCTCGCTTCTCCATCGCCATAATATTGTACGAATCTTAGCATTGTCCAATTGGCAATTAAATTATCAAATCCAAAAGTGGGAAGAGTTTTTAGAATATCTAGATTCAAACTTTCTATTTCTTCTTCTCTTTGATAATCGGCTTTATTGAGTTTAACTTCGGTTAAGGATTTAGCTCTAGGAAGTTGTAAATAGGCAACTGCTATTAAACAAGAGAGACTAATAATAGCTGGAGTTAATATAGAAGAGAGCGACCTGCTAAAAAAGTGAGAAATTTCTTTAGACATAGCGAGAAAATTCTTTTGTTTTAGTTTAGCGTCCTACAAATGTTCCATTATTGCAAGTGGTTGGGTTGACGATGACAGGGGTTATATTAGTATTGTTGGCTTGGCAAATTACTGTTTGTACTAGATTACCAGATATAAAAACAGCAGAAGCAAAAACTTTGAGTTCGTTGGTATAAAATGGCTGAGGAGTAGCAAGGTGACGTACTGTATTAGCAGATGGTATGCCATCAACAGAATAACTATAAAACTGAGTTTCATAGTTGCTACCGTTATAAGAGCCAACTGTTAGATCGCGACCCAAATCTTGCAATGTAGTGGCAAAGATTCCTTCTTGAAAACGGTAAGCCTGTTGCGCTCGATTAATTGCACCTAAATTATTTTTTGCTTCGGCTTCTCTTGCTTTTTCAACTTGCTTGATTAAATTAGGGAGAGCGATAGAAGACATAATACCTAAAATTATAACTACAACGAGTAGTTCGATTAGCGTAAATCCTTTATCCTCTTTTTTATTAATCCAATATTGTGTTAATTTATTTGTAGGAGAAAACATTTTGTGACCTCAGATTATCAGCCATAACAAGAATCTAAATTTAAAAAGCTGATGTGAAAAGCAAAAGGGAACTGAGTAATCATAATCTTTGGAATTCAGTTCCCTTATTTGTCAATTTAATTGCATTACTAAGATTAGTTTTTTGTTAGAGCATTCTGTATTAAAGTAATTCATGCTAACAGAATACTCAACTTATACATTTACTAAACTAGTTAACTTCTTCGGTACCAGACGCGCACGCAACGTTGGTATTACCAGTAGCTGAAGTTGTAGCAGCAGCAGGTGTGGAGATAGGAGTAGTAGACTCGCAGACGATAGAGGAGAAAGTTCCATTGGTTTGTTGCCCTACCCCAGCAGCATAATCTCTGATGTCATTAGTGTAAGTAGTCACTGCAGTTGCTGTATAATTAGCTTGAACAGCATCTGCACCAGTACCTGTATATTCATAAAACTCAGGCTGGAGTTGTATATCAGTAAGAGGATTGGTACTAGCAGGAGTCGCTACGGCAGGGGTAAAAGTACCCAGGTTGCCAAAAATACCTTCTCTTAAACGAAAACCCTGTTGGGTGCGGTTGATAGAACCAAGGTTGTTTTTAGCTTCCGATTCACGACCTTTAGCAACTTGTCCTAATAAGTTAGGTAGAGCAATAGCAGCAAGTACACCGATGATAATAACAACAACTAATAGTTCGATTAATGTGAAACCTTTGTTAGACTTTTTGTTAGCGAGAGCTTTGATTAAGTTAGCTTTGAATTGAGAGTTCATGGTTGTTTTTCCTTGTTTTCGGTAGGGGTTTGTTTTTTTCTCTTCTAAATAAAACATACCCACCACGATCGCTTTTCATATCACTTTGAGAAAAAATTTTTTTCGAGTTTGGGTTAATAAGTTAAAAGGTTTGATGGATAAGGTTTACGATCGCGCTACAACAGAACTTGTGTCATGACGATCGCTTTCCTACGCGATCGCACAGAGAACTAAGAGCGGTCTTCGTCTCCCCAACTTTATACGTATTGGGTTTTGGATGATGTTTGCGATCGCGATCGCACTTGGCTCATATATAAAAGTCAGTTTAAATTCAGATCTTGTAGCATTCGCAACAGCCGCCGGGGAATTAATTAAGCGTCTAATAGATTAAAGTCCATCTTTATGGACTGAAATCTTTCACCAGTCCTCTTGAGAAAACTTTCAAATATGAGGCAGCGATTTGAATCGCTGACGGTTAATGCGAGCGCTGCAAGCTCTGAATTTAAACCAACTGGTTCATCGCATTGAGTTTTGATTATATGGGTTCGATGAAAATTGATTTCGGATCGTCGTTTAGCATGATACGCTATCTAACTTTAGTAGAAGTAAGCGATCGCGATCGCCCCACAATAGAAACATGGCACGGACGATCGCCCAATCTACAATGATAATGAAACGGTAAACCGAAGAGGAATTTGCTCGATGCGATCGCCTAAAGGATTAACCAATGAATGATGATAGACAATGTAAAAACCCATGACTCAACCTACCCCAACACCTCACCAACGTCGTCGCGGAAGAATCTTTCCCCAAATTCAATGGTCGCCCGAAGAAAAAGCCAGACGCAAAGCCATCGATGAAGCTTTCTCTCAACGCTGTCGAGCAATTTTTGAGCGAGTGCATCCCGATTTAATCGAAGAACATTATGGCTGGTACATCGCGATCGAGCCAGATAGCGGCGACTATTTTATAGATATAGATAAAAATGTTGCTCATCAAAAAGCACGTCGGAACCATCCTAACTCAGTTCATTGTGTCTTTTGCCTCAATGAAACCGGAGCAACTGGCAGAATATGATCCAAGGGAGATTTGGAGATAAAGGAGAGCTATACTTTGAAATAGATTTGATAGCGGCTGATAGAACGATAATTCCTGTAGAAGCAATGCTTGATACAGGTTTCACCGAGTTAATGGCAATCAATAAACAAGATATAGAGGATCTCGATTGGTCTTACTTCGCTAAAGAAGAACTTCTGACCGCACAAGGATTAGCAAATTTTGATATTTATACAGGGAAAATTATTGTTGACGAACAAGAATTTGAAATTCCCGTATTTGCAGGAGATAATATTCAAGAAATTTTGTTAGGGTCACAGTGGCTGAAACGATTTGATTTGGTAGCTCGGTATCGAGAAAGCTTGCTGAGATGGGAGTGAGATAAAGATAGCGATCGCTCAAGTTAAGATGAAACGGTAGACCAAAAAGGCAAAGCTATGACAGTACGGAAACGGCGTTACAGCAAAGAGGAATTAGCAAGGGCGTGGCAAAGAAATCTATGAATCTCAGGTGCGATCGCAAGTTGAAGACGGCAATCGTGGCAAGATTGTCGCGATCGATATTGAAACTGGAGCTTTTGAGGTTGCCAAGAATAGCCTTACTGCTTCAGACCATCTATTAGATCGTTACCCTGACGCTCAAATCTGGTTTGTGCGCATCGGTCATCGAGCCGTTCATCGAATTGGTTTTGCTGGTTCGACTGAATATTAATGATTATAGGCAATGTTAATGCAAATCGCGATTGCTACAATAAATCCGCCCCTCGATTGAAATCGCTGCCTCATATACAAAGTCGTCTTTATACGACTGTATATATATTTCAGTCCATTTAAACTGAGTTGCACAATTCGCAATAGTCCGTCAACGATGTTCTATCGCTGCCTCACATATAAAGTCGTCTAAAGACGACTGAATAAGCATTTCAGTCCATCAAACATGGATTTGATATATGAGCCGCTGAATCGATTGAGAGGCGGTTATTGCGAATGCTGCAAGATGTCAGTTTTAATGGACTTTATATATGAGACGAGGAATGAAGTCCTCGGCGGTCGTTGCGAAGAAGTGCAAAATATAAATAAAGCGATCGCATTCCCAACGGCGGAACTTTTTAGAATTTTCTCGCTTCTAGAAAAGCTGTAATCGTCCCCAGTTATTTTTAGGAGGGCGATCGAGCGGTGTGAGGCAGACATGGCAAATAGCGTTGGCAGATTTCCTAAAGGTTCTAAAGGAGCTTATCAAGATCGAAATTCTACTCCACCCCGAAAACCCAAGCGAATATCGCCTTTTCATAGAGGTTTTGTCTGGGGAGCCACGGTAAGCTTAACGGCGGCTGTTTCATCGATTGTAGGCGCATCGATCGCGCTTGTGAGTCCTTCTTCTATTAATCTGTCTCAACTTCTGAGTACGGCAAAATTTCCTCAGACGAATTCTAACCCTCAAACTAGCGATGAAGGGTTAGGTACTCTTCTGCAACACACCTTAACACGTCCGGTAAATATATTAGTCATGGGAATCGATCGCGTTAAGGATGCGCCCAAAGGAACCCCAGAATCTTTTGCCGGACACAGCGACACCATGCTGTTAGTACGTTTTGACCCCAGCGATCGCTCGGTACGCTTACTGTCCATCCCGCGAGATAGTCGCGTAGAAATCCCTGGCGTTGGCTATGGCAAAGTAAACGAAGCAAATATGCACGGAGGCCCTGCTTTTGCTTCTCGTGTCGTCAGCAGAAGCTTAAATGACGTAGTTATCGATCGCTATGTGCGAGTTACGACCGATGCTTTTCGAGAGTTGGTCGATTTGGTAGGCGGGGTGGAAGTACTCGTTCCTTATTCGATGTCTTATCGAGATCTGTCGCAAAATTTAGAAATCAATCTGCAAGCGGGATGGCAAACGCTCAACGGCGAACAGGCAGAAGAATTCGTTCGTTTTAGGAACGATCGATTCGGCGATATTGGGAGAGTCCAGCGACAGCAAGTATTGCTCAAAGCATTGCAAAAACGTCTCTACAGTCCGGCAATATTACCTCGTCTTCCCCAAGCAATGCGGATTTTCCAGCAATATGTCGATACCAATCTCACTTTAGATGAGATGTTGGCGCTGGCAAACTTTGGTCGAGATTTAAACGAGCAAGATATTAGAATGGTGATGCTACCAGGACGCTTCAGCCAACAAGGAGAATACAAGCATAAAAGTTATTGGATTATCGCACAAGGAGAACGCGATCGCCTGATCGACGACTATTTTAATCGGGCTTCCCAAGTCCCCCTCGAAATGCGAGAATCTCATCAAGTAAGGATTGCCATTCAAAACGCCACTAACGATCCGGGTTTGGGCAATCGGGCGATCGAATATCTAGCCCAAAAAGATTTTAAGAACGTGTATTTAGCGCAAGAGTCGCCAGAATTGCTCCAAGAAACTGAAATCATCGTCCAAAAGGGAAATTTAGAAGCAGCCAATAGCTTGAAAAGCCTTTTAGGGATAGGTAGAGTAGAAGCATTGTCTGTGGGCGATCTCGATTCCGATCTAACCATTCGCATCGGTTTAGATGCAAAGCAATTACTCGCAGGCGATAGTTTTCTTAGAGATACTAGCCCTTTAACTTCGCCAGGAAATGAAAACCCCTAAATCAGTTATCAGTAATCAGTTATCAGTAATCAGTGATGGAATAGAGAAGTTAAATCCGTTAGCAAAAGTTTTTAAAAAAAAACAAAACAATCGAAACTTTATCGGACGCTTGCTTTCGATCGTTGTAGTGATTCTCCTGGCAATATTGTGGGTGTTACTAGACGCACATCCAGCCCTTGCTCAAAAAACTAAGATTAATTACAGTTACGCTCAACTTGAAGATAAAGATTTTTCTCACCAAGATTTAGTCGGTGCGGTGTTTGCAGCGGCTAATATGAAAAATATCAATTTAGAGAGTTCCGATTTAAGCAATTCGATTCTCACCGAAGGAGTGCTTTTAGGGGCTAATCTAACCAACGCCAACTTAAGCAACGCACTTATAGATCGCGTGACGCTGGATTTTGCCGATCTAACCAATGCGATTTTTACCGATGCGATCGCAACTCGAACTCGTTTCTACGACACAAAAATCGAGGGTGCGGATTTTTCGGGTGCAGTCCTCGATCGCTACCAAGTTAATTTATTATGCGATCGCGCCGAAGGTGTCAATCCCGTTACTGGCGTATCGACAAAAGATAGTCTCGGATGTAAGTAAGAAAGACAAGGGAGACAAGGGGGACAAGGAAGATAAGGAAGATAAGGAAGAATATTTATAACTTTCCTCCTGAACTCCTTAACTTCAATTTAATCTTAAATAGGGATGCAACAAGGAATTACCAAACATCCGCCTTCTGCGGTTTGACGGCTTAAAGTTCGACTAGCAGCGGCACAATCGCGAAATCTTCGTACCGACATTTGAATAGCTAACTCTAGAGGCTGGTTGAGTAGTAAGTTTTTGACGTGTTGCGAACAAGATTCTTCGCCATATAATAAGCGATGAGGGCAAGCATATCCTTTTTTAGGGGAAAGATATTGCTGATATAGCTCGATTGAATCGATCGCGCCTTGGCGAGTTAGAGTCTCGATGCTTAGTTGCATGATATTTTGCTGAAAACTTGAGTTAGTAAAGTTCTATCTCACAAGGTGAGTTAATTTCTCTATCAAAAGGGTTAGTTTTATATCAGTGACCAGTAATTAAAGTTCTTTCGTTCAAAGTAAATGTCCTTTATTGTTCCGTACTTCCGACTTCCGACTTTCGACTTTCGACTTTCGACTTTCGACTTTCGACTTCCGACTTTCGACTTCCCCATTCCCCAGTCGCCTTAAATGAAACTTTAAATCGGCTTACTGCAATGCGAGGACGACCCCAAGAAGTATACCAATAGTTGTCTTGGATGACTGCGCGATCGCCCTGATTTTCCGACCAAATAAATTGAACATAGCCTAAATTATTTAAACCGACTACTTCTTGTCCATCTTGAAACCAGCGATTTTGCCACAGCCATTTAACCAAATTTAGCAGCCAGTGCCAAGGATGCGATCGCTTTTTAACTTTTAGCCACGAAAGGTTTTTACCCCATTCAGGAAGTTGTAAAGGTTGACGATGAATACATTCAAGACGATATTCCCAATCTGCTGAGGATCGATCCACATCTTCAAGTTTTCTAACTTCTTTCTCATCGGGTGGATCGATCGAACCAATCCCATAGCGCTTGCGTTCTGGTAATAAAAAGGATTTAAGTTTAGTATGAATTATTTGAGTCATCAACTCCGAATTTTTAAAAGCGCTTGACGTTAATTGAATTAAAAGCTGCGGTTTGTCAGCAAGACGCGACCAGTAATCGAGACGAATCGCTGCACTATAATGAATGTCACCAGAAAGAACGATGATGCGATCGCGTTGCTCAAAAAAAGTAGCTAATAACTCTGCTTTGGCAGCATGATTGATATTCCAACTATCTCCGACATCGGCATTAAAAACCTTTCCTTGCTTTAAGTACCATTTTTGAATCCAATCGATCGCCTTTAAGCTAAAAATATTCGTCGGTGCAATGACTAAAGTCGCTTGAATTTTTGAGGAGTCAGTTTCTTGTAATGGCGATCGCAATTGT